>JBATNZ010000189.1:0-49042 GCA_049290615.1 Candidatus Contendibacter sp. | reverse complement strand
GCGGCGCGGGCGGCGGCAGCCATCGCCTCGGCGTCCGGCGCGGCGGCCAGGTCGCCGCAAGCGAGGTTGTAGGCGACGGTGTCGTGATAATGAACCGGCTCCTGAAACAGCACCGTGATCCGCCGCCGCCAGTCGGCCAGCGCCCATTCGCGCAGGTCCACTCCATCCAGACTGACCTGGCCCACCTCCGGATCGTAGAACCGGCAGAGCAACTTGATCAGCGTGCTCTTGCCCGCGCCGTTTTCGCCGACGATGGCGGCGATCTGGCCGGGGGGAAGAGTCAGATCGAAGCCATCCAGCGCCAGTCGCTGGCTGCCGGGATAGCGGAAGCGGACGTTTTCCAACCGGATTGTTCCCGGCGCGTTCGGCAACGGGCGCACGGGGCGGGGTGGATCCGCAATCTTGGGGCGCAGAGCCAGAAATTCGTGCAGGTTTTCCAGGAACAGCAGGTTGCTGTACATCTCGCCGACGCTGCCCAGTGCGGTGCGCATCAACCGCTGCCCTTGGCCGAACACCTGATAGAACAGCGCCAGATCGCCCATACTCGCTAAACCGTGCGCCAACTGCCCCACCATCCAGCCGATGGTCAATCCCATGGTTAGCAGCGCGACGGCATCCGCCCCCAATTCGGCCAGCATCTGCTGGCGGGCAAGCTGCAAGCGCTCGCCGCGCAACCGGCTCCGCACGGCGCGATAGGCGGTCCGAAACGAGTCGCCGAGGTCGAACAGGCGCAGTTCCGCCGCCGCCCGGTCCCAGGTCAGCATCCAGTCGTAGTAACTGGCGCGGCGCTCGTTGCCGGTATTGCGGACGCGCCAGCGATGGAAGCGGACGATGAACCGTGCCGCCACCCATAGCGCCGGCAGCGCGCCACAGATCAGCACCAGCGGCAGCCAGGGCGCGTAGCCCCACAAGACGCCGGCCATGGCCAGCAGGGTCAGACCGTTCTGCGCCAGATGGCCGAGGTTCTCCAGCAACGCCAGCGGGCGGCTAAGCGCGTCCACCCGCGCCCGGTGCAACTGATCGTAATATTCAGCGGTTTCGTAATAGCTCAGGTCCAGATGGATGGCCTGAGCGTGGATCAAATCATCGAGATGATCCCGCAGCCACTCCGCCTGGGCGGCGCGCACCCAGGCGGCAATGCCGCGCAGACCTTCGCCGAGCAACAGCAACCCCGCCATCAGCGCCACCCAGAGCAGAGTTTGCCGCAGCGCCAGCCCATCGTCCGGCGCTTGCACCGTAATCACCAAACTATCCACCAGGGTGCGGGTCAACAGCACCACGGCGACGGGCAGCAGACCTTGCACGATTACCAGCGCCGCCCAGGCCAGCGTCCAGCCCCGGGTCGCGCGCCAGATCAGCCCCAGCGCCCACGGCAGATAGGGCAACTGCGCCAGCGCCTTGCGGAACCGCTCGGTCAGGTAGGCGGCGTGCGTGGACATGCGTTCAGTCGCCGAAACCGGATTCGTCCTGGTTATTGAAGTTTCGCATCCATCATTTGCGATTGCGCGCCAAACGCTACGCCGCTTCGAGCAAGCCGCTGGCGAGCATTTCTTCCGCGAGCCGCAACAGATCGGCCTCCAGTTGTGCTTCGGAGACCTCGAACTCTTCCAGCATTCGGGCGATGACGGCTGTCAGCGCGCCTTCTACTGCAAGCAATTCGAGAAAACGGCTACCCACTGGATCGAGACCAAAGTAGGTTCCGGATTCGAGGTTGAGGAGGACGGTCTCGTCGCCCACCTGGCGCGTGACCACCTGATCGGGAATTTTCAAGTTAGCCTGCTTGAGGCACGACATTCTCAAAGACCTCGTCGAAAGAAATCGAAACGTTCACCGCCGGGAAACCGCATTCCCCGCAACCGGGAAGATACTCGTGAAACAACCAGTCGTTTTCCGAAGTGCGCCGGAATGTTTCCAGGCGGCGCGCTTCGATGTCCACCAGCACGTATTCCCGCAACGACGGCAGCGTGCGGTAAGCCGCGAACTTGTTGCCGCGGTCAAAGGCGGCGGTGGACTCCGACAACACCTCCACAATCAACGTCGGATGGGCGATGAACTGGCCCGCCGAGTGATCGCGCGGATCGCACGACACCACGACATCCGGATAGAAAAAGGCATCCGCCGCTTCCACTCGCACTTTCAAATCCGCGACATACGCCTGACAGGGCCCACCGCGCAGCCGTTGCTTGAAAGCCGCGTACAGATTGCCGGACACCACCACATGCTCGCGCCGCGCTCCCGCCATGGCGAACACCTCGCCGGCGATAAATTCATGCTTTTCCACTTGCTGCTCTTCCCAGGCGAGATAAGCCTCGGCATCGAAAGCGATTTGGACAGCCAGATTCGTCATGTCAACCTCCGTAAAAGCCAAACGTCGCGTAGTCAGGCAGGGTGGGTGCCGCTAACCTTCACCGTCCATCCTACACCACCAACATGGCGGACTTTGCCGAGGAGAAGGAAGCCTGGTTGCGGGAGTTTCTGGACCTGCCCAACGGGATTCCCTCGCACGATACCTTGAGCGACGTGCTGGGACGGATCGATCCGGTCGCCTTCCAGGCCGCCTTCACTGCCTGGGCCACGGCGGCCTTGCCGGGGTTGGTGGACGAACAGGTGTGCGTGGATGGCAAGGCGGTCCGGGGGAGTAGGGACGGCACGAACCCGGCGATGCACTTGGTGCGCGCCTTTGCCGGCCGGGCACGCTGGGTGCTGGTCCAGCAGGCGGTGGCGGAAAAGCCCAATGAGTTGAGAGGCATTTTTGTACAGCCTCTCGTGAGCTAACCATTTGAAAAGAAACCCTCACCCCTGCCCCTCTCCCGCCTGCGGGCGAAGGGTTTTTAGACAGCCTCTTAATCCTCTGGAAGCCTATCGGGAATTTCACCACTGTTCCTACCCAGGCCAATACTCATCACGCAAAACCTGTTCCAGCGAGAATGGCGCAGTTTCCGGAAAGGTCGCTTTTGGCAAATTCGTTTCACGGACGGCGATCAGGCGCGCGTCCGCGTAAGCTTCCACAAACGCCTCATCCAGACAGGACTTCAGCCCTGGATTTTTCCGCAGCAAGCGTGCAATCCGCTGCCGCTGTTCTTCAATCGTCGCGATCCAGCTATTGCCGCGCCGTTCCGGCTGGAAAATCCACTTCAGCAAATGCGCCATGAGCACACCCAGCCGGCTTTCCAACTCCCGCTCTTTGGCCGCGCCCATGTCTTCCAGTTCCTCGGCGACGTACTCGCAATCGATTTCCGCCAGCCGGCCCTCCCGCACCAGTTGCGCGGTCTGCATGGCCCAAGAGTAGAAATCCAGGTCGTGGTGGACGGCGGTTGTCATCGCGGTGCTCCCTTGAATTCACCTCAAGAACAAGCAAATTCGGTTGTCTACGGAGAAGTGTTTTTGCAAAAGGTCAAAGATCCTGAAAAGCCGCAAAGCGCAAGTTTACGTCCAAGCCATCATTCAGCGCCACGCCATGCAACATCAGCCACGCCTGTGCCAGCACGCCGCGCTCCTCCCAGGAAAGCCGCCAGACGATCAACCCGTGTCGCCACAGTCGAAAAAACCGATCACGCATCGCGCAAGCTCCGGCGGAAGATAAGGCGATTTCCGGCAATAAACTGACATGAAATCACACCTAACCACTTATTTTTATACGGTTTACAAGCAGACATGGTATCAGATCTACTCGCCTCGGCTGACCCACACCTCGGCGCTGGTGGTCTGACCGGCCTGATCCAGCACGGTGATCCGCGCCAGCCCCACGCCGTCCGGTGGCCAGAATGCGTCCCGCCGCCACGGGTCCGTCGCCAGTGGCCGGCCGTTCACCAGCCAGCGCAGCGGCTTGATGCCCCCCTTGGCGGACAGCGGCAACTCGGCCAGCGCGCCGTCGCGTTCCGGCAATTCCACCGTCGAGCCAGCCACCGGAAAGGTGAGGGTCAGCGGTGGGGCATGAACCGTTTCCAGCGCCGGCCGAGTCCGAAAATACCGGAGTCGTTCCGGCAACTGGTCGCGGCTGACCCGGAGGACGCTGGCGGGCGGCGCGGCGGGCCGGGCCGTGGATTCCGGCAGCAGATCGAACACCCGGAACAGCAGCGGCGCGGCCGTGTTGCGGCCGTAATGACCGGGGCTGGGCGAACCGTCCGGCCGGCCGACCCACACGCCCACCGTGTAATCGGCGTCGAAACCCAGCGCCCAGGCATCGCGAAACCCGTAGGAGGTGCCAGTTTTGTGGGCAATGGCGCGTGGTCGGGCGACGCTGGCTGGCCCGACCACGTTTTGCGGGACCGGCGCGTTACGCAGGATGTCGCCCAGATACCAGCAGGCCGTTTCCGTCAGTAATGGCTGGCCTGACCCCTCGGGGTCGGCGGGACCGAACCGCAGCGGCCCCACCGTGCCGCCGTTGGCGAAACCGGCGTACAGTGTGACCAGCTCCTCCAGCGTCATCCCCACCCCACCCAGCACCAGCGGCAGCCCCGGTTGGGGATGTGCCGCGCTCCAGTGCAACGGCAGGCCGACCTCGCGCAACCGCGCCGCCACCCGCGCCGGTCCGACCTGTTCCAGCACCGCCACCGCCGGAATGTTCAGCGACTGTTGCAGGGCTTCGCGCACCGTGAGCTGGCCGGCGTAGGTGTTGCGGAAATTGGTCGGGCTGTAGTCGCCGAAGCGGGTGGGTACGTCCTCGATCAGGGTTTCGGGATGGATCAGCAGATCGTCGAAGCCCAGGCCGTAGACCAGCGGTTTCAGGGTCGAACCCGGCGAGCGCACCGCCCGAATCATGTCCACCTGCCCGGCGCGGCGCGGATCGTGGAAGTCGCTGGCGCCAATGTAGGCCAGCACTCGCCGGTCGCGGTGGGCGACCACGAGGATCGCCAAGCTGCTCTCCGGTTCCAGCGCGGACTGCTGTTGGCGGGCCAGCGTTTCCAGGGTTTGTTGCAGCTTCGCTTCGATGAAGGTGCGATGCGCGACCGTTGCGGGCTGGGCCAGGCGCAGGCGGTCGGCGAGATGGGGCGCTCGGAACGGCAGGAGGCGCAATCGGGCCGGCAACGGTTCCTGGCGGGCTTCGACCACCTGTTGTTCGCTCAGCACCCCAAGCTGGCCCATGCGCGCCAGCACCTTGTCGCGCGCCGCCCGCGCCCGGTCAGGAAAGCGGTCCGGTCGCAGCCGCGATGGCGCTTGCGGCAACACCACCAGCAGCGCCGCTTCCGCTGCGGTCAACCGGGTCGGCTCCTTGCCGAACCAGGCCAACGCCGCGGCGCGCACGCCTTCCAGATTGCCGCCGAACGGCGCCAGCATCAGGTAGAAACCGAGAATCTCGTCCTTGGAGTAGCGCCGTTCCAGTTGCAGGGCGCGCAGCATCTCGCCAAGCTTGCCGGGCAGGTCGCGCTGGTGTGGTTCCAGCAAGCGGGCCGCCTGCATGGTCAGGGTCGAGGCGCCCGACACCACCCGGCCGTGTCCCAACCATTGCCCCAGCGCCCTTGCCACCGCAAGGATATCCACGCCCGGATGAGAGGCAAAACGCCGGTCTTCGTAAGCCCGCAGCATCTGTAGATAGAGCGGGTCCACGTCTTCCGGCTGCGTTGGCAACCGCCAGACTCCCGGTGGCGTGGCGAACGCGCGCAGGATGCGGCCCTGGCTATCCAGCGCCAGCACCGAGGTCTGGCGGGCGCGGTCCAGCGATGGCGGCAACGCCGAGTCCAGCGCCAGCAGCAGGCCAGTCGTCAGGACCAGCAGCGCCAACCAGCGGCCAGGGCGCCAACGGGGATATAACGCCATCACTTTACGCAGCTTTACGCCAGATACGGAAAAACTCATCGTAACCGTTTACTCCCCTCGCCCGCTTGCGGGAGAGGGGTTGGGGGTGAGGGCCGCAGTTTCAAAGACTTACCCCCTCACCCTGGCCCTCTCCCCCTTGACAAGGGGAGAGGGGACTAAATGATTACAACTCATCTTGAAATCGATCGGTCAAGTCGCCTGATTGCAGCGGGCCAGCGAATCCACATCCGGTTCACGTTCCTCCACAATCTCCGTCACATACGCCACCCCATCCCGCGTTTCCCAGCGCACGTCAAGGTCGTACAGCTTCATGCCATGACCTTGCGGCGTGGGGTCGGCGCGTTGGTAGGCCGGGCGGGGATCCTGGCGCAGAACCTGGCTGATCAATTCCCGCATGTCGCCACCCGGCCAGGCCGCGCAGAATTCGCTGGCCGCCGGGCTGAAGTCAACCGACGGCAACAGCGCCGGCGCATCGGAGGCAAAACCGCCGGTGGCCTCGGCGATACGGTCGGCATAGGGCAGGTAGGGTTTGATATCCAGCACCGGCGTGCCATCCAGCAAATCCACGCCCGCCAGATGCAACGTCACCCGGCCCCGGTGAATCGCGATACGTTCCAGCTTCACCGCCGACAAGCCGATGGGATTGGGTCGGAAGGTGGAGCGGGTGGCGAACACGCCCAACCGCCGGTTGCCGCCCAGGCGCGGCGGCCGCACCGTCGCCCGCCAGCGCCCCGTCGGGATGCCGTGGAACACGAAGATCAGCCACAGGTGCGAAAAGCCCTCCAGTCCGCGCACCGCCGTCGGTTGGGAACAGGGCGGCAGCAGTTCCAGGATGGCCCGCGCCGCTGGAACCAGCCCCGGCTGGCGGGGAATGCCGAACTTCTCGCGGAAACAGGAGCGGACGAAGCCGATCGGCGTAAAGTGGAACATCTACAGCCACCCGGATTTCTTCAGTTTGCGATACAGCAGCAGGCAGGTTACCGCTACGCTAACTATCACGGCGGGATAGCCATACCTCCATTCGAGTTCGGGGAACCAGCCCTTGAAGTTCATCCCGTAGATGCTGAACACCATGGTCGGAATCGCCAGCAGCGCGCCCCAGCCAGCCAGGCGCTTGGTCGCCTCGTTCTGGCGGGCCGCGCCGAGCGACAGGCTGATTTGCAGGGCGAGCGCCAGCGTTTCCCGGATGACGTCCACCGCCTCGTTGATGCGCAGGGCATGATCGTAGACATCGCGGAAATAGGGTCGGATGTCGTCGGGAACGTGGTCAGTAAATACTTTGGTCAACAGATAGTTGCAAACTTCGACCAGCGGCGCGGCAGCGCGGCGCAGCTCCATCAGATCGCGTTTGAATTCGTACAGCCGGCCGAGGTCGTCCTGCCCAAAATCGCCCTTGAAAAATCGCTCTTCCAATTCCTCCACCGCATCTTCCACGGCATTGAGAATCGGAAAGTAGTTGTCCACCACGAAATCGAGGATGGCGTACAGCACGAACCCCGGTCCCTTGCGCAGCAGGCGCGGGTTGCTCTCGCAGCGGGCGCGCACCGGGGCGTAGGGTGGCGAGGCGCCATGCCGCACCGACACCAGATAGCGCGGCCCGACGAACAGGTGAGTTTCACCGAAATCCACCTTGCCCTCGTTGGTCTGGGCGGTGCGCAGCACCACGAACAGGCAATCACCGTACAACTCGACCTTGGGTCGTTGATGGGCGTGGTGAGCATCCTCGGTGGCCAGTTCGTGCAGGCCGAACAATTCCTGCACTCGCGCCATCAAATCCTCGTCCGGCTCGCGCAGCCCCAACCAGACGAAGGCATCCGACCGGTCGCGTAGCGTCGGGATGTCATCCAGCGTGATACTGGGCAGCTTGCAGCCGTCGGCATAGGCGGTGCAGTTGACGATCATGGGTTGATCTCCACCCGGTAATTAGTGTTGTTTTTTTGAATGTCGTGGAGTGTTGATATAGCGCTTCTATCTGATTTGTGGAATCGTCGCGTCGTACCACCCCCGCGCGGCGCGCCACCCCTCCTTGGCCCAGGAGGGGAAAATCCACAACTCAAATAGGATTGCCATAGCGGCCTGGAATCGCTCAATGCGGATGGTGGTGCGGATTCGGCTCGGGCCGGTAGGGCTCCTCGCGGTCGTGCAGGTGCATGCGGTACTCGACGAAGCCGGGGCTGTCGTCGTAATGCAGGAACGGGTTACCGGCGAGCTGCTCGATCATGGTCGAGGTTGGGGTGATGCCATAGTTGTGGCCGGGGCGAATGATCGTGCCGCCCGGCAGCCGCTCGCCCAGCCGGCGCAGACTCTGATGCATCTGCTCCGGGTCGCCGCCGCGCAGGTCGCAGCGCCCGCAGCCGAACACAAACAGGGTATCGCCGGTCAGCACCTGATCGCCCAGCCGGTAGCAGGCCGAACCCGGCGTGTGTCCGGGCGTGTGCAGGATTTCGATCTCGGTTTCGCCGATCTGGATGCGGTCGCCGCCGTCATGCAAAGTCGGCAGATCGGTATAGCGATCCCAGAACGCCGCTTCGGCTCGCAGCAGGTGCAATTGCGCATCGCTGCGGTTCAGCAGCGCCTCGACTCCGTTGATATGGTCGAAATGGCTGTGGGTGAGCAGGATGTCGGTGATCCGCAGACCGCGTCGTTCGATCAGGGCCAGAATGTTCGGTACGTCCCAGGCCGGGTCCACCACCGCCGCGCGGTCGGTGGCATGATCGTGGATCACGTAGATGAAATTGCCCATACTCCCGAGTTCGAGGGCGTGGATCGTATAGGGGGCGGCTTCGGTCATCGGGCGTTCTCCCGGCGGCAACAGCGTTTTGGGGGCAAAAGCGACCAGCGGCGGCTTGGAACATTGCGGGCATTGCTGACTCTGAAGGGGGACATCATACCGGAAGAATCCATTCGTCCGCGCTCACCGTCGTTTGCTTCGAGGGATTGCCATGCGCTTCAGTTTTGACAGCGACCTGAACCATTATTCCATTACCGGCTATGGCCTGGACTGGGTCAGGGTCAACAGCCAGGAATTTCGCCGGAGCCTGATCATCAGCCCCGAACAGTTGGTGAGCGACTGGCCGCCGCAGACCTTTGGCGATCTGGTGGAGGCGCATTTCGAGATGATTGCCCGCTTGGAACCGGAGATCGTGCTACTGGGCACCGGCAGTCGCCAGCGGTTTCCGCGCCCACCCTTGCTTCGAGCCCTGCTGACGCGCGGCGTGGGGGTGGAAATCATGGACACGGCCGCCGCCTGCCGCACCTACAACGTCATTATGCTGGAAGGCCGCCGGGTCGCGGCGGCGCTGTTGCTGCTGGCGGACTGAGCGCGCCGAGTTTCGCTCGACGCGCTCTCCCGATCCCGTTACTCCAAGCGCTCCGGCGCCGCGCGCCGCCCATCCTGATCAATGAGGGGAAAACTCCGGTCCCGCCTATAGCAAATCCTGAGAAAAACCTTGATTTTCAAGTATTTTTCTCAGCCGACGCAGGGCGTCGATCTGAATTTGCCGCACCCGCTCGCGGGTCACGCCGATTTCGTTGCCAACCTGTTCCAAGGTGGCCTTTTCCCGTCCGCCCAGGCCAAATCGCCGTTCCACTACAATGCGCTGCTTGTCGTTCAACTGACCGAGCCACTCATCCAGCTTGTCGTTGAGGTCGGCATCCTGAAGCCATTGCGACGGATTGTGGTTGTTGTCGTCGGGAATGGCGTCCAGCAACGACCGATCCTCGTCCTTGCCGATTGGCGTGTCCACCGAGGCCACCCGCTCGTTGAGTTGCAACATCCGCTTTACTTCGACCACCGACTTGCCCATCGCCTGGGCGATGTCATCGGCGGTGGGCTCGTGATCCAGCGTCTGCGCCAGTTGCCGGGCGGTCCGCAGGTAGCCGTTGATTTCCTTGATGATATGGATCGGCAGTCGGATGATGCGGGTCTGGTTCATCAACGCCCGCTCGATGGTTTGGCGAATCCACCAGGTCGCGTAGGTCGAAAACCGGAAGCCGCGTTCCGGATCGAATTTCTCGACCGCGTGGATCAACCCCAGATTACCTTCCTCGATCAGATCGAGCAGGCTCAGGCCCCGGTTCATGTAGCGGCGGGCGATCTTCACCACCAGGCGAAGATTGCTTTCGATCATGCGGTTGCGGGCACTGGCATCGCCCTTGAGGGACCGGCGGGCGTAGTAGACTTCTTCCTGGGCGGTCAGCAGCGGAGAAAAGCCGATTTCGCCCAGGTACATGCGGGTAGCGTCCAATTCCTCCAGGGTGAATTCCCGGTTGGCCACCACGGGCGCCGGCCAAGAGGTTTCCTCTGGCTCCAGCACCTCCTCCGCAATCACTTCGTCCTCGGCATCCTCCAGCTTTTCTTCATCCAGCAGAGGATCGTCCATGCGCAGTTCATCCTCGCATACCACCACTTCCAGACAGACGGCGACCCGTCGAGACATTAATAACCTCCTTATGGCTTCGCTTGGTGGGCTTTCGTGTTGACGCTCGAGCTTGATGCCAGTCGCGTCTTTTATTTATTTTGTCGGGAATCGGCGTTCGTTTTGGGAGGATTCGCGGAGGTCCGCCCACACGCTTGCGCCGGCGCTGGAACCACGGAATCGCCTTTCCCTGCTCCGTATTCCAACCATCTGATGATGATAAGCTTTTTCCATGCGTTTCGTCCACTGGCGTTGTGTTCGTTCAGTACAACGGAAAACTGCTCTTGATTGGATTGACAAAATCACTCTGCGCGCAACCATTCCGCCAGGGAACCGAGCGCACCATGGCGAGTCAAGTCTACCTGCAATGGTGTGATGGACACATGGCCGGCGCGCACGGCATGAAAGTCGGTGCCGGGGCCGGCATCCTGTTCGGGGCCGGATGGCCCTACCCAGTAAATCGGGCGACCGCGCGGGTCGATGCTCTTGATGACCGGTTCGGATTTGTGGCGGTGGCCGAGCCGGGTGGCCTGAAACCCGGCCAGTTGCTCCCAAGGCAGGTCGGGAACATTGACGTTGAGGATGGTATCGGGTGGCAGCGACCGTTCGCGCAGCCGTCGCACCAGCCAAACGGCGACGCGGGCGGCGGCGTCGAAATGCGCCGGGTGGAGCGCGTTCTGGGATATCGCGATGGCTGGCAGACCGAGGAAGCGGCCTTCCATCGCCGCCGCCACCGTGCCGGAATAGATCACGTCGTCGCCCAGGTTGGCGCCGCTGTTGATGCCCGACACCACCATGTCTGGCTCCTGCTCCAGCAGGCCGGTGATGGCGACGTGGACGCAGTCGGTGGGGGTGCCCTCGACGCTGTAGAAGCCGTTGTCGTGTCGGGTGACGTAGAGTGGATTCTTGAGGCTCAGCGAGTTGCTGGCGCCGCTGCGGTCGCGGTCGGGGGCGACCACCGTGATTTCCGCCAGTTCGCTCAGGGCGGCGACTAGCCGCAGCAGTCCGGGGGCCTGATAACCATCGTCGTTGCTGACCAGAATGCGCATGTTGAAGCTGTGCTCCCAAACCGCCTGCCCGCTGGCCGTATCGGGCGCGGGAGTAGCGGCGTTACGTTAGACTATGGGTTATTCATTGTCCTGGCCGGACGCCCCCCGCGTTCTCACCGAGGCGCCCATGACCAAGCCGTTCATGCTCGACCCCCAAGACCGGGTTCTATTTCGTCAGGCCGTCGGCCCGGTCAAGCCGCTGCGTTGCGACCGGATCGACCCGATTGCTCTCCATCCCGCGCCGATTCCCCGTTTCACCGAGGCCGACGAGCGGCAGGTGCTGGCCGACATGATGTCGAACTATTTCGAGCCGGCGGAGCTGGATACTGGCGAGGAATTGTACTACCGCCGGGAAGGGGTGCAGCAGGCGGTGTTGCGCAAGCTGCGCCGCGGCCAGTTTCAGGTTGGGGCGGTGCTGGACCTGCACGGGATGACGGTGGCCACGGCCCGGGAGGCGCTGGCGGCGTTCCTGCACCGCGCCCGCCGCGACAGCCTGAGCTGCGTGCGGATCGTTCACGGTAAAGGTAAGGGTTCCCGCCACCGGGGGCCAGTGTTGAAACAAAAGATTAATCACTGGCTGCGCCAGCGGGACGAAGTGCTGGCGTTCTGCTCGGCCCGGCCGGTGGACGGCGGAACGGGAGCGATTTACCTGTTGCTGCGACGCAAGCTTTGAGAGTGGACCAGCCATGCTGAACTACATCCACGATTACCGCCGACGGTTGGACGATCTGCGCCGGATTGCCGGGGCGGACAACGAGGGTACGCTGTCGGCGGCTTTCGCCGGGCTGCTGGAGGTCCGCAGGCAGGAGCACAAGCTGGTTCTGGCGCGCGAAAGGCGGTTTACGAGGATTTTTATACCGCCTACAACCCCAGGGACGCCGACCGCATGGGGATTGTGTATACCCCGGCGGAGGTGGTGCGCTTCATCATTCAGGGTTGCGATACGCTGGCGCGGGCGCATTTCGGGCGCGGATTGGCGAACGAGGGGTTGGATATTCTCGATCCCTGCACCGGCACCGGGACGTTTATCGTGGAGTTGCTGGATTATTTGCGCGGCGACCGGGCGGCGTTGGCGCGCAAGTTCGCTGGCGAAATGCACGCCAATGAGATTGCCATTCTGCCATATTACATCGCCTGCCTGAATATCGAACAGACCTTTGCCGACATTGCGGGCGACTGGCGCGAGTTCGCCGGAGCGTGTTTTATGGATACGCTGGCAAATTGGGGTTTCGAGAAAGCGTATAGCGGGGCGCAGGGCGATTTGCTGGGTTCGATTACCGACGAGAACCAGCAGCGGATTCGGGAGCAGAACGCCCGGCGGATTCCGGTGATTATCGGCAATCCGCCGTATAACGCTAACCAGCAGTCGGCCACCGCTCGGCGCTGGAATGGATTCTGGAGGAATACAAGGAAACCACACCCCGCGATCCCACCATCCGCGAAAAATTCAACACCTACCGCTTCGCCGATCACAAGGAAATAGTGATTGATCTACTCATGCGGGTTTGTCGGGTGAGTGTGGAGACAGTGAAGATTATCGCGGCGCTGGGCCATGCTGCCCGCGCCTAACCGAGTAACACCAGCAACCAACCGAGGAGACCCGCCAAATGGCAAACGAAGGTTATCACGAACCGATTAACGAATTGTCCGATCAAACCCGCGACATGCACCGGGCTATTACCTCTCTGATGGAAGAACTGGAAGCGGTGGACTGGTACAACCAGCGCGTGAACGCCTGCAAGAACCCGGAATTACGGGCCATTCTCGCGCACAATCGGGACGAGGAAAAAGAACACGCGGCCATGGTGCTGGAGTGGATTCGCCGACAGGACCCCACCTTCGATAAAGAGCTGAAGGATTATCTCTTTACCGAAAAAACCATCGCCCACGGCCACGAATAGCCGGTTCAGACAACGCTTGCGGGCGATTCGGCGTCCGCGCGGCCCGCAAGCGCGTTGCAACTCTCAAAGCAAGCCGGCGCGGTTCAGCCACAACCATTCCGACAGAACCAATATCACAATCCCGCCCGCTTGCCGAACCGGTAATGCGACACGCCCCATTCCTCGCCGCCCCGATAGCCGAACAACTCGGCGCAGGCCATGAAAAACACCCGCCAGCGCTGGAACCAGCGCTCCGCTTCCCCAGAGCCGTAGGTATCCCGGAACAGCGCCAGCAATTCCGCGCGATGCCGGTCCTGATTGACCAGCCACGCATCTAAAGTGCGCTGGTAGTGGCGACCGTTGAAATGCCATTGCTCGTCCAACGCCAAGTCGCCCCGAAAGCGCGGCAACAGATCGCGCGAGGGCATCAGGCCGCCGGTGAAGAAATACCGCCCCATCCAGTTGTCCTCGCCTTCGGTTTCAAACGGATAGGCCAGTTGCCGGTGGGTGAAGATATGCACGAACAGCTTGCCGCCGGGTTTCAGCCAAGCGTGAATTCGCCCCATCAGTTCCTGGTAATTGCGCATGTGCTCGAACATCTCCACCGACACCACCCGGTCGAAGCGGCGGTCGGTGTAAAAATCGTTCATATCGGCGGTGATGATCTGGACATTGTCGAAACCTCGCGCCCGGCATTGCGCCTCGATGAATTCCCGCTGCGAGTTCGAGTTCGACACCGCCACGATCCGCGAGTCCGGATAAAACTCCGCCATCCACAAGGTCAGCGAACCCCAGCCGCAGCCCAATTCCAGGATATCCTGATCGAAGCCCAATTCGGCCCGCTCGCAGGATAGCGCCAGCATCGCTGCCTCGGCGGTTTCCAGATTGCGGACTTCCTCCGGCCACCAGCAGGAACTGTATTTCAAGCGCGGCCCCAGGGTTTTCTCGAAGAAGCCGGCCGGCAGTTCGTAATGCTGTTCGTTAGCCGTCGTGGTATGCAGCGCAATAGGGCTGGCGCGCAGTTCCGCCTCCAGCCGCGCCAGCGCTGCCTCACGCGCCCGTGGATCATGGGCATCCTCGGCCCGCAGTCGCTCGGCCAGCAACCGGCGGATGCCGATCCGGGTCAGCCAGTCGGGGACATAGCCCCGTTCCATCAGGTCAATCGCGGTGTTGAGCATCGGAACTCTCCGGTTTCGGGAACCAGGGCACAAAGGCGCTGGTGCTGCGCTGATAGGCGCGATAGTCGTCGCCGCGACTGGCCAGCGCCTGTTGTTCGGTGTAGGGGATGCCGGTGACCTTGAGCAGGGTGTACAGCATCAGCGCCGGTCCCAGCAGGGTCAGCCACCACTCCGGCGAACCCCAGGCCAGCAGCGGGTAGCTCCACCAGTGCAGCCACTCGAAGAAATAGTTAGGGTGGCGGGAATAGCGCCACAGCCCCGCCCGGCAGGTGCGGCCACGGTGAGCGGGATCGGCCCGCCAAGTGGCCAGTTGCCGGTCGGCCAGCGTCTCGCCGCCCACCGCCAGCAGCCAGATCAGCACGGCGGCGATGGCTACCAACAGTGGCGGCCGTTCCGGGGTCATGGCGACCACGAGGACCGGCACGGCGAACACGGCGGTCAGCAGCGCCTGCGCCTGGAAAAAGCCGAGAAACTTCAGTTGGGTGTACTCGCGCCAATGCACGCGCAACCGCTGATAGCGGCCGTCTTCCGGCTTGCCGATCAGCCGGTTGACCAGGATGTAAGCGGCCAGCCGGAACGACCAGCCGCCGGCCATCACCGCCACCAGTGCCCGCCGCAGCGGATCGCCGTCGGCCAGCATGGCATAGCCCAACGCCAGCAGCCCCAAGCCCGCCGCCCAGGTGAAATCCACCACGCCGGCATCGCGGGTACGCCACTGTATGCCCCAGGCAATCAGCATCAGCACTGCCGCCACCGCCCAGCCGGCCAGGAAGAAGTCGAGACCGTTCATGGGGTGGGAGTGAAAAGAACGCACTTCCCGGCGTGGGCGTGGTCTTGTTGGAACATCATCGTCGTTCGGAGAGTCTTCATGCTGCGCGCTACCGTCGTCGTCTGTGGAATCCTGCTCGGCCTGCTGGTGGCCGCCATCCTGATCGCCAGCAACCATGGCAACGTGCTGGCGGGTTTGCGCCACCTCATCGCCGATCCGTGGGGTGTGGTCACGCTGCTGGATCTCGGCGTCGGTCTGCTGTTCGTCGCGGTCTGGCTGGCGCTGGTGGAACCCAGCCCGTGGCGGGCGGCGGTCTGGATCATCGCGCTGTTCCTGCTCGGCAACGTGGTCACGTTGGTGTATCTGCTATCGCGGACCTGTCGGGCGCGACGGTTGCGGGATCTATTTCTGCCATTCCGTTCCAGCGAGTGGCAATGACCAGCAGCAGCGGCATGGCCAGCGTCCAGACTCCGGCCACCGCCAGCAGGCTGGCCAGCGGGTTATCGAACGATACTCCACCCAGTTTCGCCCCACCGTAGTAGGCCAGCGGTCCAGCGACCGCGCCGAGCAGCGCCGCCAGCCCCCAGCGCGGTTTCAGCCAGCGCAGCGAGACATTGAAGGTGGTGGCGAACAGCATCCACATCGCCACCATCCAGTACGGGGCAAGGTGCTGGTGGAACTGCCCGGACGGAAATCGCAGTAGCCCAAGTCCGGTCAGCAGCGAATCGGCGACAAAGCCCAGCAAGCCGCTCAGCAGAATCAACACTGCTTCCGCCCGTGGCCGCGCCGCCCGATAGAGATGCAAGGCAACGATAGCGGCAGCGACTAACGGGCCGAGCCAGGGCCAGCCTTTTGCTCCACCCAGCACACAGGCGAACCAGCCGATTTGAAAGGCAACGAAATTCAGAAACATGATTTGGTTTCCTGTTGGTTAAATCCCCCCGCGCTTCGCGCTCCCCCCTTTTTCAAAGGGGGGTCGGGGGGATTTCCGATTTCAGCCCAGCGCCGGCGTCAGCGGTTCGCGCCGGCACTGCGGCTTGGTCAGTAGCAGTTGCACGGTTCCAATCGCCCGCTCGCGGAAACCGCCCTCGCAGTAGCACAGGTAGTACTCCCACATGCGGATGAAGGTGTCTGGGAAACCGAGCGCCCGCACCCGATCCAGATTGGCCGAAAACCGTTCCCGCCAGTGGCGCAAGGTCGTGGCGTAGTGAGCGCCAATGTCTTCCAGATGGAAAACGCGCAGGTCGGTGGCCTTGCCCAGCGTTTCGGCGATAGCGGTCAACGAGGGCAGGAAACCGCCGGGGAAGATGTAATGGCGGATGAAATCCACCTCGTTCCGATACTGCTCGTACTTCTGATCGGCGACGGTGATGGCTTGCAACAGCATCATGCCGTGCGGCTTGAGCAATTGGGCGCAGGCCCGAAAATAAGTGTTGAGATGCCGCTCGCCGACCGCCTCGATCATCTCGATGGAGACCAGCTTGTCGAAACTGCCGCGCAGGTCGCGGTAGTCCTGGCACAGCACCGTGATTCGATCCTCCAGTCCCGCTTCTCGCACCCGCTCGCGGGCCAGTTCGTACTGTTCCCGGGAAATGGTGGTGGTGGTGACCCGGCAACCGTAGTGTTGCGCGGCGTGCAGGGCGAAACCGCCCCAGCCGGCGCCGATTTCCAGCAGATGATCGTCCGGTTGCAATTCCAGTTTGCGGCAGATGCGGTCGATTTTCGCGACCGAGGCTTCCCGCAGACCGGTGTCCGGGGTTGGGAAAATAGCCGACGAGTACATCAGAGTGTCGTCCAGGAACAGCCGGTAGAACTCGTTGCCGAGATCGTAATGAGCGGCGATGTTGGCGCGACTGCCGCCCCGGTTGTTGTCGCGGCCAGCGTACAGCAGCCGGAACAGCGGCATCATCAGCCGGGTCAGACCCTGTTCCAGCCCCAGTAGCGCATCCTGATTCAGCACGAAGATCCGCACCAGGCTGGGAAGGTCGTCGCAGGACCATTCGCCCGCCATGTAGCCCTCGCCGACGCCGATGCTGCCGCGCAAGGCCAGCAACCGGTAGGCGTTGGGGTCATGGATGGTGACGGTGGCGCGCAGCGGGCAGTCGGCGCTGACCCGGCCGAATTCATGGGCGCCGTCGGCGTCGACCACCGCGACGCAACCGCGCGCCAGCTTTTTTAGCCGCTGGAACACCGCGCCGCGCAACCAGCGTTCGGTCTGGCGCAGGCGCGAGGCCGCCGGGGATAAACTCAGGGGCGACGACAGAATCGATTCCTGGCGCATGGTTTAACTCTCCACGGGTTTGCTGGATGTTGGGGGATGCGGGAAGAGCGGAATGCGTTTCCACAGCAACCGCAACGCTTCCCAGTGAATAGCGGCGACGACCTTGAGGGTTATGAGCGGGAAGCGGACCAGCACCCCGGCCATACTCCACCCGTCGAGCGGCCGGCGACGCAGGCTGAGGGTGGCGTCGAGCATCCGCGACTGACCTTTGTGTACGTCCAGATGTACGGCCAGATGGGGACCCGGCGGGGTGGAATGCCAGCCGTAGCGCAGGTCCATCGGCATGAACGGCGAGACGTGCATGGCCTTCTGGAACTCGGCGCGCTGGTTGCCGCCAGTCTGGCCGGCCACATCGAGCACGTAAGCGATGCGCTCGCCCCAGGGGGTGTTGGTGACTTCGGCGATCAGCATATCGATTTCCGCGCCGTCGGCCGTGAAGCAGTAGTAAATGCTGATCGGGTTGATGCAGTAACCGAAGTAGCGCAAATGGGTCAGCAGGCGGATCGGGCCTTGCGGCCGGCGGCCGGTTTGCCGTTCCGCCAGATCGCGCACGCCGGTATCCAGCGGGATGCTGGGGTCGCCGAAGTGGTCCGCGCGGCGGAACCAGGCCAGCGCCGGCCGGCCGGCCGACCACAGCCAGCGGCCGCTAAAGACCGTGTCCAATTCCGCCAGATCGAGGTAGATCATGAACAGCGTGTAGCGGAACTGGTGCCGGCGCGGAAAAAACCGGCGATGCCGCACATGGCCGACGTAGAGGCAACTGTGCAGGCTGGAGAGGGAGTCGTTCATGCCGCCACCCGCTGCGGTTCGAGCAGACCGCGCGCCACCGCCAGTCCGCTGTTCACGCCGTCCTCGTGGAAACCGTAGCTCCAGTAGGCGCCGCAGTACCAGGTGCGGTTGAAGCCGCTGATCTCGTCGCGGCGGGCCTGCGCCCGAACCCCGGCTTCAGTGAACACTGGATGATGATAAGTGGTGCGGTACAGGATGCGCGCCGGATCGATGGCCTCGCTGCGATTGAGCGTGACGCAAAACGTCTCCGGCGCGTCCAGGCCTTGGAGAATATTCATGGCGTAAGTGACCGCGACGCGCGCTCGGGGTTGCGCCGGCAGGTGATAGTTCCAGGCCGCCCACGCCAGTTTCCGGCGTGGCAGCAGCCGGGCGTCGGTGTGCAACACCGCTTCGTTCTCCTGATAGGGAATCGCGCCCAGAATTTCCCGTTCGCGGACGCTCGGATCGGCCAGCAGCCGCAACGCCTGGTCGCTGTGGGTGGCGATAATCACCTCGTCGAAGCGCTCCACCGGGCTGCCCCACGGCTTGATTTGTACATGGGTCGGCTGGCGGCGAATCCATTCCACCGGGCAATTCAGGCGGATGCGGTCGCGGAACGGCGCGGTCAGGGGTTCGACGTAACTGCGCGAGCCACCCTGGATGACTCGCCATTGCGGCCGGTCGCTGACGCTCAGCAGGCCGTGGTTCTTGAAGAAGCGCACGAAGAACCGCGCCGGCATTGCGCCCATCAGCCCCGGTTCCGCCGACCAGATCGCCGCCGCCATCGGCAGGATGTAATGCTCGGTGAATTCCCGGCTGTAGTTCCCTTCCCGCAGCCAAACGTCCAGGCTGAGGTCGCGCGCCTCGTCGAGCAACGCCGGCGCTTCGCGGTTGAAGCGCAGGATGTCGCGGATCATCCGGTGGAACGAGGGCCGGAACAGATTGCGGCGCTGGGCGAACAGGGTGTTCAGATTCTCGCCGTTGTATTCCAGTCCGGTGCGTTCGCAGCGCACGCTGAAGCTCATCGGCGTGGGCTGCGAGGCGACGCCGAGTTGCTCCAGCAGGGCGATGAAGTTCGGATAGGTCCAGTCGTTGAACACGATGAAGCCGGTATCCACCGCGTAGCGCCGCCCCTGGAGCTCGACGTCCACCGTGTGGGTATGGCCGCCGATGTGGTCATTGGCCTCGAAGATCGTCAGATCGTGCTCGCGGTGCAGTTGCCAGGCGGCGGTCAGGCCGCTGATGCCGGTACCGATGATGGCGATTTTCATGCTTTTTTCCCCGGTTACAGGCGGTTTTTGATGGCGCGGATGATCCCGCCCAGCACCGGCACCCGCTCGTAAATAAAGGCGCCCATGTCGAAATAGTCGTGGTGATAGGACACCTTGCCGTCGTCCCCGAACTTCAGGTGGCTGACACCGCGCAGTTCCAGCACCTCACCGCGCCGCAAGCGGGCGTGCTGGAAACGCATGATCCACACCAGCATTCCCTGCTGGCCCTGGATCACCTCGTCCGCGAACTCGAACTGGCAGGAGACGACGCCGTCGTACAGCCGGCCGTAATAGGCCCGCAGCGCCGGCAGACCTTGGAGTTCGTGGACCGGATCGCGGAAATAAACGTCCGCCGTGTAGATCTCCGCCAGGAGATCCAGCGTGTTCGCGTTCAGGCGGTTGAACGCATCCTTGAAATGTTCCAGCGGGCCTGACATCGGCATGTCCTCCTGCGAGCAAGCAGCTTGTCTAAAAATATTAGACATTATTTGTACAACACTGTTAGGATTTGTACAAGTATTATTTACCTTTCACGAACGCAACGGAGGATCGGCTGATGACGGCGATAGCATTGGTGACGGGCGCCAGTGGTGGGCTGGGGCAGGCGCTGACTCGGGAACTGCGGCGGGAAGGCTGGACGGTGGCGCTGGTGGGGCGCGGTCTGGAACGGCTGCAAGCGGTTTTTGGGCTGGAGGCGCTGTGCATCGAGGCCGATGTTTCCACGCCGGAAGGGGCGCGGACGGCGGTGGAAAACTGCCAGCGGGAAGTCGGGTTACCGACGGCGCTGGCCCACTGCGCGGGGACGACGCTGTTGTCGCCGCTGCATCGGACTCCGCCAGAGATGTATCGCGCCTGTCTGTCGGCTAATTTGGACAGCGCGTTCTTCACGCTGGGCGCGTTCGTGGAAGCGCTGCGCCAGGCGCGCGAGCCGGGCGCGGCGGTGCTGGTGTCGTCGGTAGTGGCGCGGATCGGGGTGGCCAATCACGAAGCCATCGCCGCCGCCAAGGCGGGGGTGGAGGGATTGGCGCGCTCGGCGGCGGCGACCTACGCGCCCTCGCGTATCCGGATCAACGCGGTCGCGCCGGGCATCATGGACACGCCGGCGGTGGCGCGGATCATCGGCAACGACGCCGGCCGCGCCGGAGCGGCGAAGCAGTATCCGCTGCCCGGCATCGGCGATCCGGCCAATCTGGCGCGGTTGATGGCCTGGCTGCTGTCGGACCAGGCCGGCTGGATCACCGGTCAGGTGTGGGCGATGGACGGCGGCTTTTCCAGCGTGCGGCCGCTGGTAAAGTAAGGTAAAGCCGCGAACCGGGCGGTATGCGCCTCGCCATCAACCGCCGCCTACCCCCGAATCAGCGTCCCGATGCCGGCGTCGGTGAACAGCTCCACCAGCACCGCGTGTTCGATCCGCCCGTCGATGATGTGCGCCGCCTTGACCCCGCCCAGCACTGCGTCCAGCGCGCAGGCGATTTTCGGCAACATGCCGCCGTGGATGGTGCCGTCGACGATGAGCGTCTCCACTTGGCGGGCATCAAGTCCGGTCAGCAGCTTGCCATCCCTGTCCAGCACGCCGGTGGTGTCGGTCAACAAAATCAACTTCTCGGCGCGCAGCACTTCGGCGATCTTGCCGGCGACCAGATCGGCGTTGATGTTGTAGGACTGCCCATCCGGGCCGACCCCGATGGGTGCGATCACTGGAATGTAATTGCCGGCGGTCAGCGTCTCGACGATGGATTTGTCGATGCTGGCGACTTCGCCGACATGGCCGATGTCGATGATTTCCGGCACTTCCAGATCGGGACTCTGGCGGGTGATAGTCAATTTGCGGGCGTGGATCAGGTCGCCATCCTTGCCGGTCAGGCCCACCGCGCAGCCGCCATGACGGTTGATGTTGTTGACGATTTCCTTGTTGACCAGCCCCCCCAGCACCATTTCGACCACGTCCATGGTCTCGCTGTCGGTGACCCGCATTCCATCGACGAAGCGGCTTTCCTTGCCGATGCGTTTGAGCAGGCTGCTGATTTGCGGTCCGCCGCCATGCACCACCACCGGATTGAAGCCCACCAGTTTCATTAGCACGATGTCGCGGGCGAAGCTGTTTTTCAGATGCTCGTTTTCCATGGCGTTGCCGCCGTACTTGACCACGATGGTCTTGCCGGAAAACCGGCGGATATAGGGCAGCGATTCGGTCAGAACATGGGCCACCTGGGTGGCGGCCTGGGCGTCGAGAGCCATGGGTCGGTTAACCTCAATTAAGATGTTGTAGGTGTGGGTAGAGCACAGCGAAACCTATCGCCGTTCCACGGGAGCTAAAAGGGCAGGGCCAGATCCGGTCGCAGCGCCAGCAACTTCCGACGGAACCGGTCCTGAATATCCGCCATGGCGGCCGGATCGTCCGCCTCGAAGCGCAGCGTCAGGCTGGGCGTGGTATTGGAGGCGCGCACCAGACCCCAGCCATGCGGGAATTCCACCCGTAGCCCGTCCAGGGTGATGATTTTCGCGTCCGAGCCAAAATCCGCCTGATGCGCCAGCCGGGCCATGAAGGCGAACGGCTCGCCCTCGGCCATGTCCAGCCGTAGTTCCGGGGTGTTGAGGCCGGTCGGATAGGCGGCGAAGAACGCGGCGCTGGAAACTCCGTGCCGGGCCAACAATCGCAGCAACCGGGCGGCGGCGTAAAAAGCGTCGTCAAAGCCGAACCAGTCGTCGGCGTGGACGAAATGGCCGGTCATCTCGCCCCCCAGCAAGGCGCCGGTTTCGCGCATCTTGGCCTTGATCAGCGAATGGCCGGTCTTCCACAAGATCGGCCGGCCACCCAGACGCTCGATCAAGCGGGTCAGATGCCAGGAACACTTGATGTCGTAGACGATCCCCGCGCCGGGATGACTGGCCAGCACCTCCTCGGCCAGCGGCATCAGCACGCGATCCGGCCAGATGATCTCGCCGGCGTCGGTCACCACGCCCAGTCGGTCGGCGTCGCCGTCGAAGGCCAGACCGATGTCGGCCCGATGCTCCAGTACCGCCGCCTGCAAGTCGGCCAGATTCTCTGGGACGCTGGGGTCGGGATGATGGTTCGGAAACCGCCCGTCCACCTCGCAGTACAGTTCCACCAAGTCGCAGCCCAGCGCCCGTAGCAGGAGCGGGGCGGTATGAGCGGCGATGGCGTTGCCGCAGTCCACCACCACCTTGAGCGGTTTGGGTAGCCGCAGGGCGTCAGCAATGCGTTGGATATACTCGGCGCGGATGTCGGCGAACCGCTCGCTCCCTTGACCATGGCGCAAATCGCCGGTTTCGATGCGGCGGCGCAGGTCGCGGATGACGTCGCCGTGCAGGGCGATCTTGTCGATGACGATCTTCATGCCATTGTATTGCGGCGGATTGTGACTACCGGTGACCATCACGCCGGCATGGCTGGAACCGAGGGTGTGGGTGGCGTAATACAACAGCGGGGTCGAAACCGCGCCCAAATCCAATACATCCAGCCCGGCGGCGCGAATGCCGGCCTTGAGCGCTTCGCATAGCATGGGGCTGGACAGCCGCCCGTCGCGACCGACGATGACCTCGGTTTCACCGTGCTCGGCGGCGAGACTGCCCACCGTCTGGCCGATGTCGCGCACCACCTCGGGCGTCAGGTCGCGGTCCACCACGCCGCGAATGTCGTATTCCCGGAAAATGGATTTTTTCATGCCGGGTTCAATGCCGCCCGGAATGGCCGAAGCCGCCGGCCCCGCGCTGGCTGGGGGTGAATTCGGGGACGATGGTAAAGCGCGCCCGCACCACCGGCACGATGAGCATTTGGGCGATGCGTTCGCCGACGGCAATGGTGAACGGTGTCTGCCCCCGGTTCCAGCACGACACCAGCAGTTCACCCTGATAGTCGCTGTCGATCAGCCCGACCAGATTACCCAGCACGATGCCATGCTTGTGACCCAGGCCGGAGCGCGGCAATACCATCGCCGCCAGCGTGGGATCGCTGATGTGGATAGCCAGCCCGGTGGGGATTAAATGAGTTTCGCCTGGCTGCACCGTCAGCGGTTCCGCCAGACAGGCGCGCAGATCCAGGCCGGCCGAGCCGGCGGTCGCGTAATCGGGCAGGGGAATGTCCTGGCCCAGTCGGGGATCGAGAATTTTGAGTTCGATGGTTTGGGCAGTCACGGGAGTCATTATCAACCGTTGTGGGTGGTCGTGAATTTTACCGCTCCTCTTTCCACAACCGATACCGCTCCGCGATCAGCGCGACCAGTTGTTGTCCGAGCAGCGTTTTATCGGCCAGCGGCAATACCCGCTCCCCGTCTTCCCACAGCACATGCAGCGCGTTCTGTTCGCTTTCGAAACCGCTGCCGGCCACGCCGACCTGATTGGCGGCGATCAAATCCAGATTCTTGCGGCGGCGCTTGTCCTCGGCGTAGCGCAGCACATCGTGGGTTTCGGCGGCGAAGCCCACCGTGAACGGCCGGTGCGAGCGCAGTGCGGCGACCTCCGCCAGAATGTCGGGATTGCGCACCAGTTCGAGACGCAGCGTCTCCTGGGTCTTCTTGATCTTCTGATCCGCCGGATCGGCGGCGCGGTAATCGGCGACGGCGGCGGTCGCGATAAAAATGTCCGCCTGCCGGACGCGCTTCATCACCGTCTCGTGCATCTCGACCGCGCTTTCCACCTCGATCCGCTCGACGCCGGGCGGGGTGTTCAGGCTCACCGGACCGCTGACCAGCACCACCCGCGCGCCCGCCAGCGCCGCCGCCTCGGCCACGGCGAAGCCCATCCGGCCGGTGCTGCGATTGCTGATGAAGCGCACCGGATCGAGCGCTTCCCGGGTCGGACCGGCGGTCAGCAGCACGGTCAGACCTTGCATCTCGTGCGGCGCGAGCGGCGGCGGTTCCAGAACGGGCGTCTCCGGCCGCGGTTCCGCCAGACTCTCCCGCGCGCCAAGTAAATCGACGACGAGATTGCGCAATTCCAGCGGTTCCAGCATCCGCCCGGCGCCGATTTCGCCGCAGGCCTGTTCACCGACGCCCGGCCCCCAGATTTTTATCCCGCGCCGGGCCAGCAACCGGCAATTGTCCTGGGTGGCGGGGTTTTGCCACATCAGCCGGTTCATCGCCGGGGCGATGGCAATCGGCCGGTCGGTGGCCAGGCAGAGCGTGCTGAGCAAATCGTTGGCCAGGCCGTGCGCCAGTCGGGCGATGAAATCGGCGCTGGCCGGCGCGATCAGGATCAAATCCGCCCAGCGCGCCAGTTCGATGTGCCCCATGCCGGCCTCGGCGTTGACATCCAGCAACTCGGTGCGCACCGGCCGGCCGGACACCGCCTGGAACGTCAGCGGGCCGACAAAGGCAGTCGCCGCCGCGGTCATCACCACCTGCGCCTGGGCGCCGGCTTCGCTCAGGCGGCGGGTCAGATCGGCGCTCTTGTAGGCGGCGATGCCGCCGGTGACGCCGAGCAGGATGCGTTTGTTGGCGAGAGGTTGCAGCATGGCGAAACTCCGCGCGGGATGGGGGATTCGCGGCAAGCTTAGCCCAGCCTGGACCGGTGCGAAAGCCGGCGGATTTTCCGGAACGCGGGCCATAAAAAGGGCGTCCGAATCTCGCATCGTGGTGACACGAGATCGGACGCCATGGTCCGCGACGGCGGCCCCCGTTAGCCGCCCGGATCCGTGCCGCCGCCGAACCCGATTGGGTAAGTGGGCGCGAATCCTTGACGATGTACTTAGCAAATCCATTGCCAATGTTATTAATAGTTTGTTTTTAATTTGTTTTATGTTTTGTCGCTCGCGAACCGACCCCGAATCTGGCGCTGGGAGCCAGCCAACGCGCGCCATGACAGTGCTCCGAACCGGGCGATTGCCTTATAACGGGGCAGTGAGGAGTATCGTCAAACGGACCCCGTCGGCGCTTGCGGGATCATCCCGATGCTTGATTGAGCCACCGTTCCCCACCATGCTTGGCGCTGTTGCCAACGAAGGAGAGCGTAATGTCCATTCGTGACTGGCCCGACGACGAGCGGCCCCGAGAGAAGCTGCTGCTACGCGGAGCCGCCGCCCTGTCCGACGCCGAATTGCTGGCGATTTTCCTGCGGGTCGGGGTGCCGGGTCGCAGCGCCGTGGATCTGGCGCGCGACATGCTCAAGCAGCACGGCAGTCTGCGCACGCTATTGGAACTGGATCAGGCGGCGTTCTG
Source organism: Candidatus Contendibacter sp. (assembly GCA_049290615.1). Lineage (GTDB taxonomy): Bacteria > Pseudomonadota > Gammaproteobacteria > Competibacterales > Competibacteraceae > Contendibacter. The sequence goes on along the minus strand of JBATNZ010000189.1, from coordinate 23,495 downwards.
CGCGACGCCGGGGCTGGGGCCGGCCAAGTACGTGCAGTTGCAGGCGGTGCTGGAACTGGCCCGTCGCCATCTGGAAGAGACCTTGCAGCGCGGCGACGCCATTCAGAGCGTGGCCGACACCCGCCGCTATTTGGTGGCCCGGATGCGCCACCACCCCCACGAGGTGTTCGCCTGCCTGTTTCTCGATAACAAGCATCGGGTGATTCAGTACGAGGAGCTGTTTTACGGCACCATCGACAGTTCTTCGGTACACCCGCGCCAGGTGGTGAAGCGGGCGCTGTATCACAACGCCGCCGCCGCCATCGTGGCGCACAACCATCCCTCCGGCATCGCCGAACCCAGTCGCGCCGACGAGACGATCACTCTGCGGTTGAAGGAAGCGCTGGCGCTGGTGGATGTTCGCCTGCTCGATCATGTCGTGGTTGGCGATGGGCAGACGGTGTCGCTGGCGGAGCGGGGCGTGCTGTGAAAGCCGGTTCTGGCGCGCGGGTTACGCCAGCCATCATGGCAATACCCAGAGTCCGGGCTAAAGCCCGCGCGCTTCCCGGATGCGTTCGTAGGCGGCGGTGAGTTCGCGGGTCTTCTCGGTGGCGCGCGCCAACTCCGCCGCCGAGGCGCTGCTGGCCGCCAGCTTGTCGGGATGGTGCCGTTTGAGCAGGCGGCGGTAGGCCAGCTTGATTTCATCCGGGCTAGCGTCGCGTTGCAGCCCCAGCACCGTGTAAGCCTGGGCGAGGGAATTGACGGCGGTGGCCGGCCGCCGGCCGTGGGTCTGCCGGTCATGGGACTGTTCCGACCCGGCCCGGTGGCCCTGACTCTGCTGCTGGGTCCAGCGCTGGGCGCGGAACAGGGTGTGCAGGGCTTCGAACTGCAAGCGGACGATGCCCAGCCGCTCGGCGATGGCCGCGAGCTGGGTTTGCGTCACGGGCGGCGGGCTGCCGCTGGCGTAAGCGATGTTCAACAGCATATCCAGCAGCCGCTGCGCCAGCGCCGGGCGACCACGGCAGGCGTTGCGAAAGGTATCGATCACGGCGTCGACGACGAAGCCCGGCTGTTTACCCTCGGTGAAGCAGTCAATGGCGGCGCGGCGCTGGATGGCGTTCAGTTGCAGGTGGTCCATCATGGCGCGGGCGACGGCGATTTCCGGTTCCGAGACCCGGCCATCGGCCTTGGCGACATAGCCCATCAATTGAAAGGCGGTGGCCAGAAAGGCCGCGCGCGCGCGTTCGTCGCTGACGGCGTCCGGTTCCGCAGTCGCCTTCTGGGTTCCCTGATCGAGATTGTGACCGAACGCCGCGCCGAGCAGCGCGCCAAGCGGGCCGCCGACCATGAAGCCGAAGGCTCCACCCAACATTTTTCCCCACACGGTCTGTTTTTAAACCTCGCTGGCTTTGTCCGGCGTCGATGGTCGGCGTCGCGCCTTGATTTCCGGGACAGGGCTTGAGCCTGACCGAGCACTTTCCGTTCTTCAATCAGCTCTTCAGATAAATCTCGTCGTCATAGGTTTTCAGCCAGTCGGGTTTGAGGCCGATCAGGGCGGTGGTGATCATGCCGTTGAGCAGACCTTCCGGGAACAGGTACAACGGTACGAACGGCAGATAGTCGCCGCTGATGCGGGCGAAGGTATAGGTATCGGTGACCACGAGCAAAATCACCAGGGCCAGCACCGCCGCGCCCGCCGCCAGCATGGCGTTGAAAAAGGCGCACAGAAAAATATAGATAAAGAGGTGGTGAGGGAGGTGGCGGTGGACCAGGACGTAGACCCCGTAACTGGTCGAGATCGGCAGCACCCCGAGCAGCAGGGCATTCAGGGCCAGCGCCGCCCAGTCGCCGCTCATGCAGGTCACCGCCACCGTCGCCAGGCTGGCCCCGATCACGCCCAGCGACCAGCCGAACATCAGGGTATACACCGTCACGCACAGGAAATGGAAACCCAGCGCCGGCCGGACGCCGACCTCGAAGATCCACATCAGGAACAGCACCACCGAGGCGCCCAGAAAGACATGCTGGAGCTTGGAATTGGCCAGGAACAGCCGCCACGGCGCGGCGCGCAGGGCCTGCAACAGCACCAGCAGCCAAACGAAGTTGGCGAGGAACAGCAGATCGCCGGGAAGCAGGTTATCGTTGATGTGCATGGTGCAAGCATACCGTATCGGCGGGATGGGCAACATTGTGGAACATCAACGGGTACGCGGCGCTGGACGGCGCACATTCTCCGAATGCCCATCGTGTAGGTAGAATGCGTGACATGATGGTTTCCCCATTCAGGAGTAGTCCGCCCATGTCCGTGTCCACCATCGCTCCGCCCGAGATTGAAAGTCTGCCACTGGTTTATCGCGGCAAGGTCCGCGATTTGTACGCGGTCGACGACCGGCATCTACTGATGGTGGCGAGCGACCGGCTGTCGGCCTTTGACGTGATCCTGCCGACGGTCATTCCCGGCAAGGGCGCGGTGCTGACAGCGGTTTCCAATTTCTGGTTTGCCCGTACCCGCCACATCATCCCGAACCATCTGCAACTCGCCGGGAAGACATTGGCGCAGGCGCTACCTGATCCAACCGAACGTGTCCGCATCGCGGATCGGGCGGTGGTGGCGCGAATGCTCAAAGGCTTGCCGGTGGAGGCTATCGTGCGGGGTTATCTGATCGGTTCGGGCTGGAAGGATTACCAGCGCGACGGGAAGGTGTGCGGTATCGGCCTGCCGGCCGGGTTGCGGCTGGCGGACCGCTTGCCGGAGCCGATTTTCACGCCCTCCACCAAGGCGGCGCTGGGCGCGCATGATGAGAATGTGAGCTTTGATGCCATCGTCGGGCGGATCGGAGCAGAGTTGGCGGAGCGGGTGCGGGCGGTGAGCCTGCAACTGTACCGGGAAGCAGCGGACTACGCCCTGGCGCGGGGCATCATTATCGCCGACACCAAGTTCGAGTTCGGGCTGGACGAGCAAGAGCAACTGGTGCTGATGGACGAGGCGCTGACCCCGGATTCCTCGCGGTTCTGGCCGGCGGATGAGTATCGGCCCGGCATCAATCCGCCCAGTTTCGACAAGCAGTTCGTGCGCGATTATTTGGAAACGCTGGACTGGGACAAACAGCCGCCGGGGCCGGAACTGCCGCCCGAAATCGTCGCCCGCACCGTGGCCAAGTACCGCGAGGCGCTGGAGCGGTTGACGGGGTCGGCGTGAATGCTCGTTCCAACCACCCCGGCGCTTCGCGCCACCCCTCCTTGGCCAAGGAGGGGAGAATCCAGGCCTACCCCAGGTTAGACCTGGAGCCCGGTGTTTTGATCAGCTTCTCAGTCGATGGCGTGGATCAGCGTCGCCTCCAGATCGGCGATGATGGCGGTGGCCTGTTCCAGCGGCAGCCGGGCGGCGTCGAAGTTGACGTGAAGAGTCATCCGGCCGTTGAAGGTGCCGACCGCGGTGAACAGCACATGGCTGAACATGGGACACAGGGCAAAGGACAGCGCCTCGACCTGGAACGGGGTAGCGGCGGACAAAGGCGCCAAGCGCCCGACATTGCTGACCATGGACACCTGTGGCGCGCTCGCCAACATCTGCTTGAAGGCGGCGATGCCCTCCGGGGTGGCCGGAAACTCGGCCGGGGGCGGGAACAGGGTGAAGAACAGATGCCCGTCGCCGCGCTGTAACTGGCGTTTGAGATCGCCGGATACCGTCCGGGCCAGCGCCCAGAAATCCCCATCCGCTTCAAGCCGATAGACGCTGGTGATCAGGGTGGCGCACAGCAGCGGCGAATGGTCGTCCAGCGGTTCCCGCAGATGCGCCCGCAGATCAGCGGGCGTGGTTAGACCCAGGGTGCGGGGTTCGGCGTCCCCGAACGCCCGATGCAAGGCCAGCAGTTGCGTGGCGCTGATCGCCCCGTGGATCGTCGCTCCGGCGGCGCGGCAACGGTTCGTCAGACGCTCAGTCTGCTCCGGCTCGAACCGCAGAGTCTGAAACCGGGGCTGGGTTGTCGGCGCGTGGCGGTTAAAGCCGGGAAACTCGTCGAACTGGCCGTGCCGCTGTAACTCCTGTTTGCGCTGCGTCTTGAAGTTCTGGATGGCTTCCTGACCCGCCGCGCCGGTGTAGGCTGGGGGATAAAGAGTATGCAGGGGCGGATAGCCCGGATGCGGTGCGGAGGGACGATCCGGCGTGGCGGCATTGACCAGGATCTCCGCCAGCAACCGGCAGCCGGAACGGCCATCGCCGGCGCTGTGATGAAAAATGAGCGCCACCACCCAGCGCCCATCGTCCCAGTTGAGGCGCAACGCCCGGACCAGCGGCGCGCTGTTCAGCGGGAACGGCCGCACCATTGCTTCCGCCAGCGGCGTTTGCCATTCCGGCCCGGCATCCATGACCGTGTAGTCCATCGGAGCGTCGGGAGCGGGAACCCAGATCAGGCGGTGTTCCGCGTTGGTGGAAATTCCCGCCCGCAGTAGCAGGTGTTCCTGTTGGGCGCGAGCCAGCGCCGCCTGTAGCGCGTTATCGCCCAGATCCCCCGCGCCTTCGGCGATCACCGCGAAATTCATCGAGGAGACATGATCCAGAAACCAGAAGAACGCCTCGGCTGGATCGAGCCGGCGGGGCAGCGCGGTGGAGTGGGAATGGGGGGAGTGCGGTACGGTCATGGTGGTGCGGTCTACCAGCAGGGAAGAGGTCAATGGCTATAAAAGGCAAGAGTTGGACGGCCTGATTGCTTGTGCTTTTCAGCCTTCCACCAACGCCGGAACCCGATGATTGTGTTGTAATGATAATTGATCTTTTTCTGGCAGTGCGGGCGTCTCGCCCACCGGCCAAAGCGCCCCATCCGAACTCCAAACAGAACAGGGATCATCACGCCGCAGTGCCAAAGCTCATCCTGGTCAGTTGGATCGGCCATGCCGACCTCAGGGCCGCCGAGGGCGATGTCGGGGCGGGCATCGGCCCCATTGCTCAAGCAGCCGCCTTCAAGGATTTCGCCCAAATCGTCCTGCTCAGCGACTATGCCGAAGACCGGACGCGGGGCTATCTGGAGTGGTTGAGAGGACGCACCTGCGCCGGGTTGGGCGTGCGACCGATCACCTTGTCCAGTCCGATGCACTTCGGCGAAATCTACCGGGCGGCGCGGCAGGTATTGGGCGAACTCACCGCTGGCCCGTCGCCCGCGCCGGTGCTGACGATTCACCTCAGCCCCGGCACGCCGGCGATGGCGGCGGTGTGGATCATCCTGGCCAAGACCCGCTTTCCCGCCGAACTCATTCAATCCTCGGCGGAGAAGGGCGTCGAGATCGCCTCGGTGCCGTTCGACATCGCGGCGGAATTTTTGCCCGATGTCTTGCATCAGGCGGATCGGCGTCTGGGCGAATTGAGCGCCGGGGAGCCGCCCGAACGGGCGGAATTCAGCAGGATCATTCATCGCAGCGCGGTGATGCGCCGGCTGTTGCGGCGGGCGGAACGGGTGGCGCCGCGGTCGGTGCCGGTGTTGATCGAGGGCGAGTCGGGCACGGGCAAGGAGTTGCTGGCGCGGGCGATTCATGCCGCCAGTCCCCGCCGTGACCGGCCGTTCATCGCCGTCAACTGCGGGGCGATTCCCGCCGAACTGGTGGAATCGGAACTGTTCGGCCACCGGAAAGGGGCGTTTACCGGCGCGACGCAGGATCGGAAGGGCGTCTTTGAAGAGGCGGACGGCGGGACGCTGTTTCTGGACGAAGTGGGCGAGTTGCCGTTGGCCGCGCAGGTCAAACTACTGCGAGTGGTGCAGGAGCAGACGGTGACGCGGGTGGGCGCGGCGCAACCGGTGTCGGTGAATGTGCGGATCATCGCGGCAACGAATCGCCTGTTGGTGACGGAGATTCAGCAAGGGCGGTTCCGCGAGGATCTGTTTTACCGGCTGGCGGTAGCGGTGTTGAAACTGCCGCCGTTGCGGGAGCGGGAGGGCGATCTGAGCCTGTTGATCGAGCGGTTGCTGGCGCAGGTCAACCAGGATGGCGAGGAAGACCCCGGTTATCAGCAGAAAAATCTTTCTCCCGGTGCAAGGAATCTGATGCTGGCGCACCACTGGCCGGGGAACGTGCGCGAGTTGCTGAACACCTTGCACCGGGCGGCATTGTGGTCGGAGGGGACGACCATCACCGAGGAGGACCTGCGCGAGGCGCTGCTGCCGTTTCCGAACCGGGATGACGACAGTGTGCTGAAGCGACCGCTGACGCCGGGGTTGAACCTCAAGGATTTACTGGCGGAAGTGATCCGGCATTACCTGCAACGGGCGCTGGCGGAGACGCACGGCAACAAGACCCGCGCCGCTGAGTTGCTGGGCTTCGCGAATTACCAGACGCTGGGTAACTGGTTGAAGAAGTATGGGGTTGAGGAATGATGCGCATTTGGCGCAACAAGTTCCGGTAGCGTGGCGGCGACTGGAAGCCCTCATCGAACTCCGTGATTCGGTGCTGTTGCGATACCGGGGTTACCACACCAGGCCATCATACAAGAGACAAATGATTAAGGAGGATATCGGATGACACTCGCACTACGTAGCCGTGCAGTTGTGGATCGCAATCACGCGATTACACTTCAATTTCCAGATTTGCATCCCGGAGATCGGGTTGAAGTCATCGTGCTGGTCGAGCAGGGGGCGGAAGCAGAGCAAAAAGGCGACCAAAGCTTCCTTGACGCCATCGCCGGTATCGACATTGATGCGCCGGCTGATTATTCGACGACGTTCGAGGATAACCTTTACACCAACCGCCATGACTCATGATCGATTCCACGGTCTTCCTCGACACCGGCTTTGCCATTGCTCTGCTATCGCCACGCGATCAATATCACGCAACCGCCCTAAGCTTGGCGGTTGAAATCCGGCGGCAAGGAGCAAAGGTCATTACCAGCGATGCGGTGTTGCTGGAAATGGGGGCGGCTCTGGCCAAACTGACTTATCGCCCCGCCGCGATCAAACTCATTGACGGGCTGCGCATGGATGCAAAGGTTAAAATCGTACCCCTCGACAGCAGACTGTTTGAGGCAGCCTACCGACTCTTCCGCCAGCGCCCGGACAAGGAATGGAGCCTGACGGACTGCACGTCTTTCGTCATTATGCAAGAACGGCGTATTTCCCAGGCGCTGGCTGCCGACGAACATTTCAGGCAGGCTGGATTCATCCCGCTCCTGCGTCAAGCCTGACCGGTTGCAACAACGGAGGAAGATGTGCGCGAGGCGCTGCTGCCGTTTCCGAACCGGGATGACGACAGTGTGCTGAAGCGACCGCTGACGCCGGGGTTGAACCTCAAGGAGTTACTGGCGGAAGTGATCCGGCATTACCTGCAACGGGCGCTGGCGGAGATGCACGACAACAAGACCCGCGCCGCCGAGTTGCTGGGCTTCGCGAATTACCAGAAGTTGGGTAACTGGTTGAAGAGATATGGGATTGCGGAGTGATGCGCAAACATTTTTATGCTGATTTAGATATAGTTTGAAACTATGACGACATGGGCTGTCCTCTTCACGCCTGAAGCGGAACGGGAGTTCAAGGCGCTTCCCGCCGATATGCAGGCGCGGGGGTTGCGCGTTATCGACTTACTGGAAAGCATGGGACCCCATCAGGTACAGGAACCCTACGTCAAGCCGGTGGAAGGGAAGTTATGGGAGATGCGCCTACATGGCCGCGCCGGCATTGCCCGCGCCCTGTACTTTGCCCACATCGGCCGCCGCCTGTGTGTCGTTCGGGTATTTGTGAAGAAAACGCAGCAGACCCCGCGCCGGGAAATCGAACTGGCGTTACGCCGCGTTGCCACGGTGGAGCACGATGAAGACGTTTAAGGACTTGAAGGCCGAATTGCTGGAAAACCCGGAAGTCCGCGCCGCCTATGACGCGCTGGGACCGGAATTTGAACTGGCGAAAACCATCATCACCGCCCGGATCGCCCAGGGGTTGACCCAAGCGGAACTGGCCGCTCGCATGGAAACCTCGCAGTCCTACATCGCCCGCCTGGAAAGCGGCCGGGTGTTACCGTCCATGCGTACTTGGAAGCGTCTGGCCGCCGCCACGGGAACGCGCCCCAAATTCCTGCTGGAACCCTTGCCGGGTCGACAATTGACCCCCCGGCTGGAAGGGATTGCGGAGTGATGAAGACCGGATCGATGAGCGCTGTCGTGTTGTCGTTCCTCTATTAGGGTCTATAATTCCCAATATGGGAACGAAAATGACCGGTCTGGCGGATGCGCTCTTCTCCAAAGTGCAACAGCGTGTATTGTCGGTCTTGTTTGGCCAACCGGATCGGAGTTTTCACAGTCGGGAAATCATCCGCCTGGCGCACTCCGGGGTCGGCGCCGTGCAACGCGAACTGGCGCGGCTGGCAGCGGCGGAGTTGGTGACCGTCGTCCGGATCGGCAACCAGAAACACTATCAGGCGAACCGGGCCGCGCCGATTTTCGGCGAGTTGCGCGGGATCGTGCTCAAGACCTTCGGCGTGGCCGCCGTGCTGCAACAGGCGCTGGCCGGGCTGGCGGATCGGATTCGGGTCGCTTTCATCTTCGGTTCGGTGGCGAAGGGCGAGGATACCGCCAGCAGCGATGTCGATGTACTCATCATCGCTGACGCGCTGGGCTACTCCGAGGTTTATGCCGCGCTCACTGCCGTGGAGCCGCAACTGGGTCGCCCGGTGAATCCGACGATCTACGACTGGGCGGAGTGGCGGCGGAAACAGGCTGAGGGCAGCGCCTTCGTCACCCGGATAGCGGCGCAACCGAAAATTTGGATCGTGGGTAGTGAAGATGACCTCAACCGCACTGGATAACCTGGTCAACATCGGCAAACTGAAACGGGAACCCGGCGATCAGACCGAGTTCGACGGGCTGGTGCGGTCGGGGCGGACTCGGCTGGCCGATGCCCGCAACCCCGCGCTTGCGCTCGAAAGCCGATTTGATCTGGCTTACAACGCGGCTCATGCGCTGGCCTTGGCGGCGTTGCGCTGGCACGGCTATCGGCCGGATGCGCGCTATCTGGTGTTTCAGGTGTTGCCGCATACCTTGAGATTGGGACCGGAGGTTTGGCGGGTGCTGGCCAAATGCCACGAGAAACGCAACCTAGCTGAATATGAAGGCTTCGTTGAGATCGACGAACGTCTGACGCTCGATTTGCTCCAAGCGGCGGAGTTGCTCTTGTCTGGCGTCGAAAAGTTGGGGATGTGCGCTGGTTGAACCGGTTCTTGCCGAGGGTAGTGGAAACCATGCCATCAAGAACCCGATGGAGAGATATTGAAATGGCACAGGGATTGCTAACTTGAGCGGGGCTTTCGGAAAAATATAGAATCCGCCGCTTCCGGCATCAATCATTACTGAGAAATTTGCATGATCACGGCTTTTACCGTTAAAAACTTTAAAGCAATTGGCGACGATCCGGTTCGGATCGAATTGAAGCCAATTACGCTGTTGTTTGGCGCGAATAGTGCGGGCAAAAGCAGTATTCTTCATGCGCTGCATTATGCTTATGAAGTGTTTAATAATCACAATCTTAATGTTGAAAAAATCACGATGGGTGAAAATAACAGTTTGGATTTAGGTGGATTTAGGCGATTTGTGCATGGTAATGATATAAATCGTAGTGTTGTACTAAAATTTGAATTGGATTTCGCTTTTAACTCTAATGATCTCAAGGATTCTTCAGACCGTCTACCTAGCGTGGCTAACCCTTTGAAACTACTTTCTAATGCAACTACAGCTTATGTAGAGGTGGAAATTTCTTGGAGTTATGTTGCATGTCTTCCCTATGTATCCCGTTATGAGACAGGTATCAATAGCGAACGGATAGCTGCTATTCATGCCGTTGATGATGGTAAAGAGGGTAACCAAGTTACTATAAATCATTTCAACATGGCACATCGAATCTTTAGTGACTTTTGGATAGATTATGGTAGCACTTTGGATTGTCTGGTAGAGAAATATGTTGATCCTCGCTCCTATATTCGCAAATCGGTAAATCAAGAACAGGAAAAAGCACAAGAAGATGAGTGCAAAACACCAGAAAACCGCCGACAACTTTTTGACCGGTTTGGTCGAGTACCAGCTTCGGCTTTTGTTCTCTCTTCCAATACTGATAACTTTAATATTCGTTTATACTCACAAGGTGATGCCCTACCATACAACTGGAAATATATAGCATTTGATGATGTTTGGCGTGACACCATCATTATTAATAATATATTAGAACATGATATTGAAGCTGAATTATTGTCAAGTAATCTTAGAGATTTATTAAATCTAATCTTAGTTGTGCCAGGAAAGCATGTAGCGGAATTTCTCGAAAAGATGTGCTATCTTGGTCCGCTGCGAGAAATTCCATCCCGAAACTACGATGGTAACAACTCAGATTTTCAATCCAAGCATATTCAATCGAGACGCTGGGCAACTGGGCTAGGTGCTTGGGATACGCTCTATTCAATAGGTCAGATACAGTTCTATGAATTGTATAAGTCAGTGCCATCACCCGATGATAATTGGAGAATTCAACGAGATAATTATGGTGGTCATGGCATGCCACCATCAACTGACGTATTCGATCAACCAATTAAATATTTAGAAAAAAACGATGGTATCGATACACTGAATATTATCAACGATTGGCTTGACCGACGATTGAATACCGGTTATCGGCTTTTCATCAAACGCTATCGAGAGCTTCCCACCAATATTTTCACTGCTTTGAGTGAGAGTGAATCGCTAGAAGGTGTATATGAACTAATTAACGATATTCGCCATTTACAAGAAAAAATTAGAATTTGGCTGGAAGATTCGCGTGGCTTAGAGCTTACACCGCATGAGATCGGGATCGGCATTTCTCAAGTGCTGCCAGTTGTTGTGGCTGCGGTTGGTGTGGATGCCCGGTTGGTGGCTATCGAACAACCAGAATTACATGTTCACCCAGCAGTACAGGTTCAACTCGGTGATTTATTTATAACGCAATCTAGTAAGCATAAATTCTTCATTATAGAGACTCATAGTGAACATTTGTTGCTTCGCCTTCTTCGACGGATAAGAGAAACAGCCGAGTGGCAAGCGCCAGAGGAAGTCAAGATTCTACCAAGTGAAGTGGCTGTATATTATGTAGAATCAGAAAATGGAATTACTCAAGCCAATCGTATAGGTTTGGATGAAAATGGCCGGTTTACTGATCGTTGGCCAAGAGGTTTTTTTGAAGAACGTGAGAAAGAATACTTTGGGGAACTGGAGGATCTTTCTGACAAACTAGGGAGATTATTTGAAAAATGATTTACGAATATGCAGTCTCACCCAATCTTTTCGGAAACCCTGCAAATCTGAATTTTTTATTTGAATCATTTAAATTTGGCAGTGGTCGTATTATAAGTGATTATCCAAGAAAAGAATGGGTTAAGTACGTTCGAGCATGCATAAAAGGATCGGTTCAGGAAGAAAGTGAGCGAAATGCTTGGATTGAATTACTAATTTTATTGCATAAAAATAATTTATTATTCGAGCGGCAAGGACCACTTTGGGATGAGCAGATTAATTGGGTTATGAATGCAATTAATGAGCATCATCGTCGACCATTCAGGGGAATCCTCAATGATAAGAAAGTCATCAATGAACCAGATGTTATATCAGTAGGCCCTTCTATTCATTCCCATAGTAAATGGGAAGTATCTTCTACTCGATCAATACCTCGGCGCGCGGCTGAGTTAGTACAAAGTGTTGCTGATTTAATTAATATGTCAAATAAATTAATATTAATTGACCGTAACTTTGATCCATCTGAAGGTTATTTTTCAAAAGTTTTGGTTGCTTTCGCTGATTACCTTCTCAAAGTACGCACACATCAGCCAAAAATTCAACAAATAAAATTCGTCACAACTTATGAAGATTATAAAACTAAAGAGACTAAAGAACAATTTGAGAATCGATGTCGGAAATATTTACCTGAATTACTCCCATCTGGGATTCAAGTAAAATTTCATCTTAAAGTCAAAAATTTATTACATCCCAGATTTGTATTAACCAACATAGGTGGGGTTCTTTTTGACTGGGGTCTGGATGAAAATGATGGAAAACCTACTATAATCAGTCGTCTTTCGATAGATAATTTTAATTTAGAATGGAAACAATGGGATAAAAATGTTATCCATGAGTTTACCATACTTGGTTTGAAAAATTAGAGAGTAATTTCTTGGAACCGATTTCATCTTCGACGCAAACGATCTGAAAGATTTACTCAGGCCAAAAACGGATTAATCTTTTCACCTACAGCCGAGCCAGTCGCTCGACCGTATCCGGGTAATGTTCAACCAAGCGGATCAATAAGGCCGCTTGTGCATTCGGTTTTGCCCTTCCCTGTTCCCAACTTTCGAGAGTGCACGGGTTGGTACGCAAATAGCGGGCAAACAAGGGACGCGACAGGCGGAGGCGCTCACGAAGCGCAACAATGTCGGCAGCATGAATGCTCAGGGCCGGCAACCTTTCCACTTCGTGGGTCCGTAAAGTCCTTTTTCCCGCTCGTTCTTCGGCCAGCGCCTCGAAACTTTCAGCAATTTCGGCAAACAGGTTGCGTTTGGTCATCTCTTACCTCCAACTCACGCTTGAGCATTTCCTTCAGCGTTTTTCGCTCCCGCTGCGATAAATCACGCGCTTCCTCCTTGTCATACAGGGTGAAGAGCAGAATCATTGGAAATATATACGCAAGCTGCGTTTGTTTGGCAACAACCCGCTCCTTCTTCACGGCTTGGCGCATCTGTTACCCAACATTGCCTGTTGAACGGAGCCACAATAATAAAATTTCCTATCACATAATAAATTTTATTGTTCCAGCCACTCCCACCATTACACCCTGTCAATCGTTTGACCGCACATCTCATTGTTTTTAAATGCAAATATATTGATGCCGCCTCTTGGCACACCCCCTGCTAAGGAACAATAAAGCCACACCAGGACAGACCCAGGGGGAGCGCATGAATCGACCGCAACAGGTTCGGGCCGTGTTTCAGGAACTCCGCCGAGCCGTAGGCGACCGATTCAGCGCCCGGGAGCTGTTGGAACAAGCCGCCGCCCTGGTCGACCTGTTCACCGTCCCGGAAGACAACACCCGCTTCGAACTACGGACGGGGGGCGTCCCCTTTGAAGAATGGAGTCTGGATGTGGCGATGCGCGATGGGGGTTGGCGGATACTCAATTATGAGTACTACCAGGAACCGGCTTTTTGGCCGGATGAATCGTAGGACAGGCTATTCCACAACGGGTTAACCCGCTTAGCTGCTTGGAGTAACGAAGAGTGAACCCTAACCCAAAACATGGCATGACCCTGGCGGTGCGGGAACATCTCGCCGCCGGTCAACCGATCACCCGACTCGAAGCCCTGGTGCTGTACGGCGTCTCGAACCTGACCGGCCTCATGTCCGACATGCGTCGCCAAGGCTGGGTCATCGAATCCCGCTGGATTCCCTACGCCATGGCCGTGCGGCGGATCAACGAATATGCCGTGCTGCAACCGCCGGCTAATCTGCCGGTGCGCGAGATTCAACTGACGGAGTACTGGGTGAAAACGTGAGGCGGCGACCCCAAGCTATCGACCGGCGCTTTGCGAACCCGGCAACTGGAGAACAAAGTTAAATCATGCGCAAACTCAGACCGTGGCAACAGAACGCGCTGGCGAAGGCGCTCCAGTGGTTGATTGAAAATCCGCAAGATCACCGGTTCCTGATCAACGCGGCACCGGGTGCGGGCAAGACCCGCGTCTCCTGTGCGATTGCGCAGACTTTACTGGCCATCGGCGAAATCGACCGGGTGATCGTCATTGCCCCGCGCGCCGAGGTGGTCAACCAGTGGGCCGACGACTTCCGGCAGGTCACTGGACGCTACATGAGCAAGGTCACCGCGCGGGATGGCGATATCCACCGCCTCGGCCTGGATGTCTGCGCCACCTGGGCCGCCATTCAGGGCTTGCAGGATGCGCTTCAGGCGATGTGCCGCGCGACCCGAGTGCTGGTGATTTGCGATGAGCATCATCACGCCGCCGTGCAGGCCGCTTGGGGCGAAGGCGCGGACAGCGCGTTTGCCGACGCCCGGTTCGCCCTGGTGCTGACCGGCACCCCCATCCGTTCGGACGGGGCGGAATCCGTATGGTTGCCTTACGACGATGCCGGGGCGATTGATCATCCCGAGGGCGGCACCTACACCCTGACCTACGGCCAGGCGGTCGATCTCGGCTATTGTCGGCCGGTGACGTTCCACCGCCACGAAGGTCGCTTTACCGTGGACTTGGAGGATGGGCAGACGATTCAGGTCTCCGGCCAGCAACCGGCAGCCTTCCCCCGGCCACTGGCCCGGATTCCCGGCTTACAGCGGGCGCTCGACTTCTACCGATTGGCCTGTACGCCGCAGCATGAACCCGATGGGCGAACCCCGCTGGCCACCGGCTATCAAGCCACCATGCTGGACAGCGCTGCCCAGAAACTGGACGACCTGCGGCTGCGCTTGCCGAACGCCGGCGGTCTAGTGATCGCCCCCACCATCGAAATGGCCGAGTACCTGGCCCGCTTGATCGAACGGGTAGAAGGCGAAGCGCCGGTGCTGGTCCATAGTCAGACGCCCAGCCCCGATCTCAAGATCAAAACTTTCAAGAACACCGACAAGCGTTGGCTGGTGTCGGTAGCGATGATCTCGGAAGGCGTGGACATTCCGCGCCTGCGAGTGCTGGTTTATTTGCCCAATGCCTTAACCGAGTTGGCCTTCCGCCAAGCCATCGGCCGGGTGGTGCGGACCTACGGTCCCGACGACGACACCCGCGCCTACGTGGTCATGCCATCGTTTGACACTTTCGAGCGTTACGCCCGGCGGGTGGAGGACGAGATGCCCGCTTCCGTGAGAGCCGACCGTGAACCCCACAGTAAACGCTGTCCGATCTGCGGCAATGAATGTGCGCTAGACGCGCGGGAATGCGCCGCTTGCGGTCACGAATTCCCCGTAATTGCCGCCAGGTTCAAGCCCTGTGCCACCTGCGGGGCGCTGAACCCCCAGAGCGCCGCCACCTGCGGAACCTGCGGCGCGTCATTCAACACCGGGTTCACGCTGACCCTCGACGAGGCCCTGCGCGCCGGTGCGATTGTGCGCGGGATGGATCTGGATGAAACCGAAGTTCGTGAGTCGGAACAACTGGCTCCGGTCATCCGCAGCCGGATTCTGCAAAGCGGGGATGAGAAACTGGTACGCATCCTGAAAGTCCTGCCTGATGAAAGCTTTACGCGGTTGCGGAATATTCTGTTGTAGTCAGAAATATACGGTTGTGGGGTGATGGTATGGGGGTTATCGGCTGCCGCAATTGCTAGAATCCAGTCATGGCCATTTGGCCCAGAAAACTCCAGCCATGAAAACCGACAAACAGATTCACGCCCTGCTGGCCTCCAGCCCGGAGGCGTTCCGTTTCCTAACTGGGGGAATCGAACTGCCCGGTCCCTACCAAGGGCGCTCGGTGGCCTTCAAGGAACTGGAACGGCGGGCCGACCATGTGTTCGAGCCAACCAGTGGCGATGGCCCCACCTACATCATCGAAGTGCAGGCCCAGCACAGCGGCGATATGGCGACGGCTGGAAACCCTCACCGAACCCGGCGCTTCGGTGCTGCTGGATGTCTTCATGCCCTGGCTGATGGAGCGCCATAAAGGCAAAACCTACGCGGAGATTCTACACATGTTGCACGTACTGACCCCTTTGGAAGAAACCCGCGCCTACCGGGAGCTGGTGGGCATCGGGATCGAGAAAGGCAAGAAAGAAGGCAAAAAGGAAGGCAAAAAGGAAGGCAAGGAGGAAGGTGAAAAGCTGGGTCGCCAGAAAGAAGCCCTGACCATTCTGAGCAAGCAACTTCGTCGGCGCTTTGGCGCATTGCCCCTCTGGGCCAGCGCCCGCCTGCGCCAAGCGGATGCCGGGCAACTGGAAGCCTGGGCCGAGCGAATCTTCGATGCGAACGACCTGAAGGATTTGCTCGGCCCAAAGCCAGATTGATCGCGCCTATCCCTGGGCAATGTCGTCGCGCTCAAAAGGACTAACACCTTGATCGCTCAGACCAAGGAAACCGACGCCCGCATCCTGATCGACGATCAGTTGCGCGCTGCCGGCTGGAATCCGGCGGACAAGTCGCAGGTGCTGACCGAGTTCAAGACCTCCGGCGCCTTTCACAGCGTGGCCGAACCGGAATCGCAAAGCATCGTTCTCTCCACCCAGGACGGCGACGCCATTCCCACCGGGCGGGCGGATTACGTCCTGCTCGATTCACGCGGCCGGCCACTGGCCATCATCGAAGCCAAGCGGCAAGCGATTCAGCCCTATGTCGCAAAACAGCAGGCGTTGCCTTACGCCAAGCAGATCGGCGCGCCCTTCATCTTCCTGACCAACGGCGAACTCATTTACTTCTGGGATTACCAGAACGACGACGCGCGCATCGTCCAGTCGTTCTTCTCGCGCCGGGATTTGGAGCGCCTGGTCCACATGCGCGGCACACGCCAGCCGTTGGCCACGGTTTCCATTCCGGAAACCTATTTCCGTCAGGGTGAAACCCGGCAGTTGCGTCCTTACCAGACCGGGGCCATGCAGGCGCTTGATCGCACCGTGGAACTCGGTAAACGCCGCTTCCTGATCGAACTGCCCACCGGTTGCGGCAAAACCGATCTGATTGCGCTGTACCTCAAGCGTCTGATTGAAGCCGGCCATGCTGAGCGGGTGCTGTTCCTGGTCGACCGGGAGCAATTGGCCAAGCAGGCCATCGAGGCCATTCAAGACCTGTTGCCGGGGCATTCGAGTTATTGGCTCAAGTCCGGCATGGTGCGCCAGGAACAGCAAATCACCGTGGGCCTGCTGCAAACCATGATCAGCCGCTACCCGGAGTTCACCAGCGGCTACTTTGATGTCGTGGTCGCTGACGAATGCCACCGCTCGATTTACGGCGCATGGCAAACGGCGCTCACCTACTTTGATGCCCTGCACATCGGTCTCACTGCCACGCCAGCTTTGTATATCGAGCGCAACACCTTCCAGTTTTACCACTGCAAGGACGAAACGCCGGATTACTCGTACCCCATTCAACAGGCTTTTAAGGAAGGGTATCTCGCGCCCTACCGCTTCGCGACCGGGATCACGACGCTGGTGTCCAAGGGCGCGGAGGTGGACGATGAGCATTACGACCCGGCTGAATTCGAGCGGCAGTGGACCAACGAGGCCAGCAACCGGTTGATGATGGAAGAGTTCGACCGCCTCGCCTGGGCGAACTATCAGGAACTCGCACCCGGTCAGCAAACCGGTCCCGGCAAGGCGGTGTTGTTCGCCATCACCAAGCATCACGCCGCCCGGTTGACCCAGTACCTGAACGAGTTGCACCCGGAGCATCAAGGGCGCTATGCCGAGACCATCACCTCGGATGTCGCCAACGCCGACGATCTGATTCGCCGTTTCAAGCAGGAAGAACTGCCCATGGTCGCGGTCAGCGTCGGGATGCTGGACACCGGGTTTGACTGTCGCGAACTCTTGCACCTGGTGATGTGCCGCCGGGTGCGCAGCCCGATTCTCTACCAGCAAATGCGGGGTCGCGGCACCCGTCCGGCGCCGCATATCGACAAACAGCGGTTCGTCATTTACGACTTTTTTCGCAATCACGAGTATTTCAACGACTCGGACACCGACATCTTTGCCGGCGGCGGCGGCGGCCATGTTTCCCAATCCGAGCCCAGCAAGGCCAAGACCGCCCGCGAACTGATCGAGCTGGGCTTGGAAGACGAATGGCTCGACGCGGTCCATTACCTCGAAATCGGCCCTGACGGCGAGCGGGTGGACAAGCGCGACTATGTGACCGACTGGGAGCGGGCCGTTGGCCAGCAGGCCGACCATGACGCGATCCTCGCCAAGATCAAGGCCGGCCAGGCGCTTACCGATGAGGAAGAAACCGAGCTGGCGCAGCGCTTGAATCAGCCTCAGCGTTATTTCAACGAAGACAACCTGCGTCGCGCCTATCGTAATCCGGGTGGCAATCTGGTGGACTTCATCCGCGCTGCCCTCGGGATGCTCAAGCTCAAGAGCCGCGAAGAGCGTGTTGAGGAAAACTTCCGCGCCTGGCTGGTGACCCGGAATCTCACCGCTGAGCAAGCGCAATATCTGGCGCTGCTCAAGAATCGGGGTCTGGTCAAAGGCCAAATCTCGCTGGACGACTTGTTTACCCCGCCGCTCTCGATCCTGAATGTGGCGGCGATTGGCATCGAACTGTTCGGCGAAGAGGGCCTCAAGGCCGTGATGGATGAAATCAACCAAGCCGTGCTGGCGGCGTGAACCCTCAGGACACCAACGTGAACTCACAACTGCGCCGCAGGCTCGACCACATCACCGACACCCTCTGGGCCGGCGGCGTGACCAATCCGGTGACCTATATCGAGCAGATTTCCTACCTCATCTTCCTGAAGCTGCTGGACGAGGAAGAATCCGACCGGGAATTGCGCGTCCGGCTCGGCGCGACCGGCGGCAACGCCAAACTGCTGTTTGCCGCGCAAGCTGAGCGTTACCGCTGGAGCCACTGGCGCTTCAAGAGCGGCAACGCGCTGCGCGATTTCATCCGGGATGAGGTGTTTCCCTACATGGCTTCGCTCGCCAGGGATGAACCGGAGGTGGCTGAGTATTTCCGCGATGCGGTGCTGGAGATCGTTGACCCCAACGTACTCAAGCAGGTGATCGACGAACTCGACGGTTTTGAATTCCGCAAGCTCGGGCCGGACGTGAAAGGCGATATTTTTGAATATCTGCTGGTGCATTTGGGTTCCAGCGCGCTCAACGGCCAGTTCCGCACCCCGCGCCAGATCCGCGCCTTTATGGTCGAGATGGTCGATCCCGACCTTGGCGATTCCATTTTTGATCCCGCCTGCGGTACAGCGGGTTTTCTGATCGATGCGGTGGATTACCTGCTCGCCAAGTATTCCGATCGCATCAGCGAATACCCGATTTATGGCGAAGACTGGCTGGAGAAAAAAGGTCAGACGCTCGCCGAGATCAAGGCCAGCATTCCGAAGCTGCAAACCTATCGCAAGGGCGCCGGCGAAAAGATTCCCGACTGGAGCCTGCTCGAAGCCTCAATCTTCGGTACCGATGTCTCGCGCCAGATGGTGCGGATCAGCATGATGAATCTGGTGTTGCACGGCATCCGCCACGCCCGGCTCAAACGCGCCAATTCGCTGTCCGATATGGGCGGGCTGTCCGAAGACGATCTGCGCCGCCGCTACAAGGTGATCCTGGCTAATCCGCCGTTTGCCGGTCAGTTGCCCAAGGATTCGATCCGCGCTGATTTGCCGACCAATAGCAAGAAAAGCGAGTTGCTGTTCTTGTCGCTGATGATGCAGCACCTCGCGCCTGGCGGGCGCTGCGCGGTGGTCGTTCCCGAAGGGCTGCTGTTTGGCTCCACCGGCGCACATGTCGATCTGCGCAAGAAGCTGTTTAGCGACTTTGACTTGCTGGCCGTGGTGAGTCTGCCGGCGGGTGTGTTCAAGCCCTACGCCGGGGTGAAAACCGCGGTGCTGGTGTTTCGTCGGCCCGCCTCCGAGAGCGCCGCCCGGCTGGATAAGGTCTGGTTCTACGAGGTGAGGAACGACGGCTACGACCCGGATAAGGTCTCTGGCGGTGGCCGCGTGGAAACGCCGGACAAAAGCGACATTCCCGACCTGCTCGCCCAGTGGAAAACCTACAAGTCCGGCAGTTTCAAGAATCCGCCGGGGCTGGCAGCCAATACCCTATTGCCGCACGGCAGCGTTGAACCGAGTTGCTGGTGGGCTACGAAAGAGAAGATCGGCAATGCCGATTACAACCTTGGCGCTGGACAGTGGAAGCCGCGAATCACGGAGAAGGTCAGCGACGATGATCCGCGTGAATTGGTGAAGGAAGTACTGGCTGATTACCGGCAAGTGGTGGCGGGATTGGAGAAGTTGCTAGCGGAGTTAGAGGAATGAGGTGGCTAGTTGCTCCACTTAGAAGCATTTCTGAGCAAGGACCGCAGTATGGCGCAAATCTGAGGGCGGTTCCTCCATCTGGGAAAGGGATACGTTACGTCAGAATCACTGACATTGACGATCTCGGGCAGTTGCGCCCAGATTCGCTTGTAGAGCCAGACGGTAACGATTTTGAAAATTATCTTCTCTCTGACGGCGACCTGCTTCTAGCTAGGAGTGGCGCAACGGTTGGTAAGTCATACCGGCATGTCTCGGAAAACGGCCAATGTGCATTTGCGGGCTACTTGATTAGGTTCAGACTAAATTCGTGTGTAGCCAACTCACGTTACCTCAGTTACTACTTGCAGACATCTACATACTGGAACTGGGTTCAGGCTAAGAAGCATGTCGCCGCTCAGCCAAATATAAGTGGGGCGGAGTACGCATCTCTTCCTGTGCCTCTTCCTCCATTGCGTGAACAACACCGCATCGTCGAAATCCTTGACGAAGCTGACCGGCTGCGCCGACTGCGCCGCGAGGCCGACGCAAAGGCTGCCCGTATCCTGCCCGCGCTGTTTCTCAAGATGTTTGGTGATCCGGCGACGAATCCAATGAGATGGCCGATGCTGCGCTTTGATGAAATTGCAGATGCACGTCTTGGAAAAATGCTTGATTCTAAGCGACAGACCGGAGAGCATCGCCGCCCCTATCTACGAAACCAAAATGTTCAATGGGATTTCTTCAAACTTGACGATGTTCTCGATATGGATTTCTTACCGCATGAGCGGGCCGAGTTTGAACTTCGAGTAGGTGATTTGCTTATATGCGAAGGCGGCGAAGTCGGGCGCGCAGCAATCTGGGATGGGCAAATTTCGGAATGTTACTTTCAAAAGGCACTGCACAGAGTCAGGCCGCATCCAGACAAAGCTACTCCTGAATTTCTGCTGTATTGGCTATGGGCGATGGCAAGATGCCAGTCACTCATGTCATTAAACTCGAAAGCAACTATCCCACATCTGACGGGTGTCCAACTCGCAGCACTGCGCATTATCTGCCCGCCCTTCCAAAACCAGCAGGATTTCGCACGATTGGTTTCCAACTACCGACGTAGCGAACTGCGAAGGCAAGAAGCAGCAAGGGGTATCGAGTCGCTTTTTCAAATACTGCTCCAACGCGCCTTCTCCGGCCAACTCACCGCGAAATGGCGCGAAGCTCATACCAAGGAACTGCTGGCCGAAATGGAACAGCAGGCCCGGCTGCTGAACCTGCCCTTGCCACTAACATTCTGACAGGACCAAAGCCATGACCGTACCCGTACTCCAAATTGATGAACTGATCAGCCAACTGGTGGCTTTTCAACGCAGCGGATTACGCAACGACCTGAAATTGCGCTCTTTCCGTCATCAGGCTCAGGGCTTGCTGGCCCACAGTCCCGGTGACGCCCACATGGCGCTCGGCATCATTGCCTCTCTGGAAGATCGCGAAGACGAAGCCTGCCGAGAGCATGAAGCGGCCTTGCGCTGTAGCTGGAATCCGCAACGCGCCCTGAACTACGCGGTGACATTGCAGCGGTTTTATCGCTACGACGAAGCGGTCCGCCAAGCCCAGAATGTGATGCAACGTGACCCGCTCGACTTGGACGCTATAGAAATGACGGTCACTAATGCCTATTTCGCGGGGCGATTTCAGTTGACTGCCCAACTCCTCGCCGAATACCGCAAGCGGGTTCCAGATCAGTGGGTGGGTGATCTGGCTGAAATCGAAGCCGAAATGCAATCCATCCAACCAATGCTCGAACAATCGGCCTTGACCGATGACCAAATCGTCGCGATGCAGCAACCCGCTTGGGCGTTGATGCGGACTTTGAAGAGTGGTAACAGGAAAGTCACCATCGAAGACTTTGTGGGAAATGATGGTCAAGCCTTTCTCAGCCGTACTTTCCGCTTGCCCGTGTCGTTTGAAGAAGCCCAAGCACTGGATGACCAACTGGTCAGACAATTGGCTGAGTACGACGATTGGCCGTTAGAGAAGTTCATCGTTATCTTCCGCGAACAGGAGGCGGCGTGAGCGTCACCCCGGATGATTGGCTGAACGAAGCCCGACGTCATGCCGACTGTCCCGAAGAAATCGGTCTACGCACAGCGGTTAGTCGAGGCTATTACGCAGGCTACCATCGGGCCTTGGAAGTGAGCTTGTTATGCCCGAACCCGCCGCCCGCACCGGATAAAAACGAGGGCGTACACGCATCTCTGATTCGACGCTTCAAATCAGTGCCCACCAAAGGCTTTCCTGGCTCAACGCTCGCCCGGGAAATCGGTGCATGCTTGGCGCAAAGCCGCACTCTTCGGGTTATGGCGGATTACGAACTGGGCAAAACCATCCGTACCAACGACACCCGTAGCAGCATTCACTATGCGGAGCAGATCAATAAGCTGGCAACAGAGTTAGCCCAAAAGCATACCCCCCAGCCCAGCATCGAGCAGATCGAGCGTAAATCGGGCGACGCCGACCGGGAACCCGGATGAGCCGCCGCCTCACCGCCCTGCACATCGGCAACTTCAAGGCATTTGCCGACACCCAACGCATCCCGCTCAAGCCTATCACCCTGATCTTTGGCCCCAACAGCGCCGGCAAATCCAGCTTCATCCACAGTCTGGCGCTGGCCCACGAGGCGCAGTTTGGCCGCGAGAAGCGCAGCCTCGCTCGCCTCGATGTCCATCACACCGATATAGGCGGCAGCAGCATTGATCTCGGCGGTTTTCGCCAGTATGTCCATCGCGGCCAAGCCAACCGCAGAGTGGAATGGGGCGCGGAACTGGCGGTTGCAAACCTCGGTGGGCGTCTCATGCAGTTGCTCGCGTCGGTGAACACCATCACCGTAACGCTCTCTCTGGGTATCGAACTGGACGACCAGGATCGTCCCAAGCCCGGTGCCGAGCCGAGGGTGGAAGCCGTCGATATCAGCGCCGACGATGTTGAACTGCTGCACATGAGTCGCCGGCGTTCCGACGCCCACGGCAGCCTCCTGCGCCTGGATCGTTTGAATGCCGCCCATTCAGTCTTCCGGCAAGTGCTCAAGGCCATCGTCGAATCCGCCACTACCTCCGAGGAGATGCGCCCGGAAGATTTCGATGGCGCTAATGCGGCCATCGCCGACCTGTTGCCCGAGTTGCAGGTTCGTGTCGAGCAGTTTTTCCCGACTGTCGTGGAACTTCCCAAAGCTGAAGGCGCGGAACTCTCGCCGGTGAGCCTGTTGTTTCCGATTAGCAAGGGCAACCGCCGCGAAGACATCGCCCAGGCCATGCGCTTTTATCTGCCGCGCATGATTAACGACCTCGTCAAAGGACTTGCCGATGCGCTGGCTGATGAACTCAAGCGGCTTCAGTATCTCGGCCCGCTGCGCTCTTTTCCGCCCCGCCATTTGGCCTTTGCCGAATACGAAGATGCCAACTGGGCAGTCGTTCACCCCCCTGGCTGCGGCAGGGGTGCGAGGGGGCGACCGGCGCGCCGGTCGGCGATAGCCGCTGCAATATAGGGCCAGGGCGAGTGGCTGCGTTGCCGGCAGGTGTCGATGACGCT
>JBATNZ010000188.1:0-2864 GCA_049290615.1 Candidatus Contendibacter sp. | reverse complement strand
ACCGCCCCACCCCCGTCGTCGTCCTGCGCGCCGACCCGGCGGACTACTTGTTCCCCACGCTCCAAACTTGGCCCGTGCCCAGCGCCAGCGGCGAAACCCTGCTGTTCCGGCGCGACGGCGACCAAATCCTCTATCTGAACGAGTTGCGCCACCAGGCCAACACGGCGTTGAAGCTGCGCCTGCCGGTGACCGGGAGCCAACTGTTGGCCGCCCAAGTGGCACGTGGCGAGGTGGCGCTGGGCGACCTGATCGAGGGGGTGGATTACCGGGGCGTGCCAGCCCTGGGCGTGGCGCGGGCCGTCCCCGACACGGGTTGGTTCCTGGTGGCCAAGCTGGACCGGGCGGAGCTTTACGCCGAAGCGACCGGGGACATCATTCGGATCACCCTGACGGGCCTGCTGGCCCTGTTCGGGATCGCCGCCAGCGCCGTCCTGTTCCGCCAGCGCCAGCAACTGGCCGCCTCCCTGCGGGAGCAAGCGCTCCAGGCGGAGAAGCAGCGCGTGTCGCAATTGCTCGACGCCATTGCCCAAAACTCCACCGACGCGATCTTCGCCAAGGATGTCGAAAGCCGCTATCTCTTGTTCAACCGAGAGGCGACCCGCGTCACCGGCAAGTCCGCCGAGGCGGTGCTGGGCCGGGACGACACGGCGATTTTCCCGCCTGAACAGGCAGCGCTGGTCCGGGCCAGCGACCGGCAGGTCATGGCGGACAACCGCGCCGTCACCTTCCAGCAGGATCTCGTTACGGTGGACGGCGAGCGCACCTTCCTGACCACCAAGGGGCCACTTCACGACGACGCCGGCCAAACCATCGGCCTTTTGGGCATCGCCCGCGACATCACCGAGCGCCAGTGGGCGGAGACGGCGGTGCGAGTGAGCGAGGAAAGATTCCGCACCATCCTCCGCAGCATTGGCGACGCCGTGATTGCGACCGACATTCTGGGCCGGGTGGTCCTGCTCAACCCGACGGCCGAGACTCTCACCGGCTGGTCGGACGACGCGGCGCGCGACAAACCCCTGGATGAGATCTTCCACCTCGTCAACGAAGAGACGAGAGAGGAAGTGGAAAACCCGGTGGCGCGGGTGCTGCGGGAGGGCGCGGTGCTGGGCCTGGCCAACCACACCGTGCTCGTCGCCCGAGACGGCACGGAACGACCTATCGCCAACGCCGGCGCGCCCATCCGCGACGATCGGGGCGCGACCACCGGCGTGGTGCTGGTCTTTCGCGACCAGACCGTCGAACGGACCCTCCAGAAGGCGCTATGGGATAGCGAGACCTTCACGCGCGACATCCTGAATTCCGTAACCTCCCACCTCGCCGTGCTGGACCGCGACGGCGCGATCGTGACGGTCAACGAGTCCTGGCGGCGCTTCGCGCGGGAGAACAGCGTCGAACCCGGCCAGCCGGCGTGGCGCACCGACCTCGGCGTCAACTACCTGGCGGTCTGCCGGGAGGCCAGCGGCGAGTGGTCGGAAGGCGCGATGGCCGCCCACGATGGCATTCAGGCGGTGCTGGCGGGCCGGCTGTCGTGCTTTACCCTCGAATATCCCTGCCATTCGCCGTGCGAGCAGCGCTGGTTCAGCATGACGGCGACGCCCCTGGAAACGGACGACGGCGGGGTCGTCGTCGCCCACACCAATATCACCGGGCGCAAGCGGGCGGAAACGGCGTTGGAGTGGGAGCGCGGTTTCCTCAAAGCGCTGGTTCGGACCGTGCCCGACCTAGTCTGGCTGAAGGACCCGGAGGGCGTCTACCTGGCCTGCAACCCCCGTTTCGAGCGGTTTTACGGGGCCAGGGAGGCGGAGATCCTGGGCAAGACCGATTACGATTTCGTGGATCGGGAGTTGGCCGACTTTTTCCGCGCGAAGGATCGTGCGGCCATCGCCGCCGGCCAGTCCTCGGTCAACGAAGAAGAGGTGACCTTCGCCGACGACGGCCACCTGGAGTTGCTGGAAACCATCAAGACCCCGATGTTCGACGCCGAGGGGTGGCTCATCGGCGTGCTGGGCGTCGGCCGCGACATCACCGAACGCAAGCGGATTACCACCGAGTTGGACCAGCATCGCCACCACCTGGAGAAACTGGTCGAAAACCGCACCGCCGAGCTGGTCGCCGCCAAGAACGCCGCCGAGGCCGCCAACCGGACCAAGAGCGCCTTTCTGGCCAACATGAGCCACGAGATCCGCACGCCGATGAACGCCATCGTCGGCTTCACCCACCTGCTGCAACGGGCCGAACCGACGCCCGAGCAAGCCGAGCAGCTCGACAAGGTCGCGGCCGCCGCCCAGCACCTGCTCGCGATCCTCAACAACATTTTCGACCTGTCCACGATCGAAGCCGACCGGCTGGAACTGGAACAGGCTGACTTCCCCTTACCGGCCCTTCTCGATCACGTCCGCTCCCTGATCGCCGACTCCGCGAAGGCGAAGGGGCTGGCGGTGGAGATCGACGGCGACGCCGTGCCGGTGTGGCTGCGCGGCGACGCGACCCGGCTGCGCCAGGCCCTGCTCAACTACGCCGGCAACGCCGTCAAGTTCACCGAGCGGGGCACGATCACCCTGCGCGCCCGCCTGGTGGAAGAAACGAGCGACCACCTCTTGGTACGTTTCGAAGTGCAAGACACCGGCATCGGTCTCGCCCCGGAGCAGAAAACCCGGATTTTCCAAGCCTTCGAACAGGCCGACACCTCCACCACCCGCCAATACGGCGGCACCGGGCTGGGGCTGACCATCACCCGGCGGCTGGCGGAGCTGATGGGCGGCGCGACCGGGGTCGAGAGCCAGCCCGGCGCGGGCAGCACCTTCTGGTTCACTGCCCGGCTGGAGCGGGGGCGCGGCGTCCACCCCGCCGCCGAGGCACTGGAG
>JBATNZ010000187.1:0-4867 GCA_049290615.1 Candidatus Contendibacter sp. | reverse complement strand
CCGAACCTTGACCAGTTACCTGTGCTTCGAGAGCTGGGGGGCCTTGATGACGTTCATGTTGCAAAGCTTCGAGCCAGCTCTTCCACAACCCGAAACCGGGTGAAATCGCCAAAATGAGAATTGCTGCGGCCAGGGCCGCCTGAATCCGCGCTGAGGTATCGGCCTGTCCGGCGACGTACTTGTCGAGCAAAATCCAAGCCAACGCGCAAGTTTGCAATCGTGCCGGCGGGTCGAGGACGGGCATGACCAGTCGAGCGCTCGGGCTTTAAAGTCATAACGCGGTCGAATTGAACAACTAATGGGAAAAACGGCGGTTTCCTCAAAAAGCCGCCAACGACTCTTATGGTTTACAAATAACTTCAAATTCATATGAAATTACAGGGAAATTCATAGTAGGGTAAACTTTGAAACTTGAAACAGATGCGTTTCCGTGCGGTTCACTCTGAAACATCCGGCCACCAGCCCCAACGCTTTGAATCTTCCGATGAGTCACGCCCTCCTCCTCTCGGTTTTCGTGATCGCCTCCTGCGGGCTGGTCTACGAACTGATCGCCGGCACGTTGGCCAGCTATCTACTGGGCGACTCCGTCACCCAGTTCTCCACCATCATCGGAACGTATCTGTTCGCGATGGGGATCGGCTCCTGGCTATCGCGCTACGTGGTCCGGGGACTGATCGCCCGCTTTATTCAGATCGAACTGGCGGTGGGTGTTCTGGGCGGCTTCTCCGCGCCGGCGCTGTTCCTGATCTTCGCCTGGGCCGGCGCGTTCCGGCTGGCGTTGTACGCGCTGGTGCTGATCGTCGGCATTCTGGTCGGGCTGGAAATCCCGCTGATCATGCGCATCCTCAAGCAGCAGTTCGCCTTCAAGGATCTGGTGTCGCAGGTGTTGACCTTCGATTATCTGGGCGCGCTGGCGGTGTCGCTGCTGTTTCCGATCCTGCTGGCGCCGCATCTGGGCCTGAACCGCACCAGCCTGCTGTTCGGCCTGCTCAACGTGCTGGTGGCGGCCTGGGCGCTGTGGCTGTTCCGCGACCAGTTGCCGCAGTTCCGCTGGCTGCGCGGTCAATGCATCGCCGCGATTTTGGCGTTGCTGGCCGGTCTGACCGTCGCCGACCAACTCACCACCCTGGCCGAGGAAAATCTTTACGCCGATGAAATCGTCCTGACCCACACCACGCCTTATCAGCGCATCGTGCTGACCCGCTGGAAGGACGATCTCCGGCTGTTTCTCAACAACAACCTGCAATTCAGTTCCCGCGACGAATACCGCTACCACGAGGCGCTGGTGCATCCCGGTTTGAGCACGGTTCCAGGCGCGAGGCGAGTGCTGGTGCTGGGCGGCGGCGATGGTTTGGCGGTGCGCGAAATTCTGCGTTACGACTCGGTCGAGGCCATCACCCTGGTGGACCTCGACCCGGAGATGACCCGGCTGTTCGCCAGCCATCCGCTGCTCGCGCCGCTGAACGAGAACGCGCTCAACTCGCCCAAGGTGCGGATCGTCAACGCCGACGCTTTCAAATGGCTGGCACAAAACGCGGAGACATTCAATTTCATCGTGGTGGATTTCCCCGACCCGAGCAACTATTCGCTGGGCAAGCTATACACCAACACCTTCTACCGATTGTTGGAAAAACATTTGGCGGCGAATGGCGCGGCGGTGGTCCAGACCACTTCGCCGCTGTACGCCCGCCAGTCGTTCTGGTGCATCGTCCGCACCATCGAGAGCGCGAGATTCATCGTGACACCGTATCACGCCTACGTCCCGGCCTTCGGCGAATGGGGTTTCGCATTGGCGACCCGCCAGCCCTGGCAACCACCCGACCGCTATCCGCCCGGCCTGCGCTTTCTGACCGCCGATACGGCCACGGCGTTATTCCAATTCCCGCCGGACATGGGACCGGTCGAAACCGAGATCAACCGGCTCAACAATCAAATCCTGGTGCATTACTACGAGCACGAGTGGAATCAGGTGACACCGTGATGAGCCGACCGGAATCAACCAAACCGGTGTAAGATGCCATTGATCATGATTTCAACGAGGGTTCACGATGAAGCATTGGTCGGATTGGATCGTTGCTGATCCCACGATCATGATGGGCAAACCTGTCATTTCCGGGACGCGGATCACGGTCGAACTCATTCTTGAGAAACTCGCCGCCGGAGAATCCATCGAGCAGATCGTCGAGGCCCATCCTCGATTAACCCGGGAAGCGGTTCGGGCAGCCTTGGCTTTTGCATCGGACGTGTTGCGTTCGGAAACCATTTACCCGTTTTCCGAGAAAGCCGCGTGAAGTTCGTAGCCGACGAGAGCGTTGACTTTCCCATCGTCGAGCGCCTTCGTCAGGACGGCCATTCCGTCTGGGCGGTCGTCGAAATGGATGCAGGCATCGCCGATGATCTCGTGCTCGATCACGCCAATCGACAGAATGCTGTTTTGCTGACTGCCGATAAGGACTTTGGCGAACTGGTATTCCGCCTGAAACGCCTGAGTTCGGGAGTTGTACTGATACGGCTGGCCGGTTTGCCACCGAAACGCAAAGCGGAAATCGTAGCGCGCGCTGTCGCGGAAAAGGGCGATGAACTGAAAGGCGCTTTTTCAGTTATTGCCGCAAACGTGCTGCGGGTCCGCCGACATCTTGTCCAGGACGATACGACATCGTCCCGATGAACCGCCGCCAGTTCCTTGGGTCGTTCGCCGCCGCCACCGTCGCGGCGGGTGGCGCTTATGCCTGGCGGCGGGAGTCGTCCAAAATCCCGCCCCTGCCGGAAGGTGAAATTCTGGGCGCTTCCAGCACTCTCGGCCACCGACTGCGCGGCATGGGCTTCCCGGAACCGACCGAGACGTTGAAAGTTCCAGTGATGATCGTTGGCGGCGGCATCGCCGGATTGTCCGCCGGCTGGAAGCTGCGCAAGGCCGGCTTCACCGATTTCGTGATTCTGGAACTGGAGCCGGAGGTCGGCGGCAATGCCCGCAGCGGCGCCAATGCCATCACCGCCTATCCCTGGGGCGCCCACTACCTGCCCTTTCCCACCCAGGAATCCCGCGCGGTGCGCGAACTGCTGGCCGATTTCGGCGTATTGCGGGGCGACCCTTACGCAGTGGAACCGGTCTACGACGAGCGCACCATCAACTTTGCTCCACGGGAACGGTTGTATGCGAACGGCGTCTGGCGCGATGGTTTATGGCCACAGGTCGGCGTCCGCCAGCGGGATTTCGACCAGTACCGTCGTTTCCAGGAATTGATGGACGGCTTCCAGCGCCGGCGCGGAACGGACGGCCGCAAGGCTTTCGCCATCCCCATCGACTTCAGCGCCCGCGATCCCGAACTGCTGGCGCTGGATCGCTTCTCCATGCGGGATTTCCTGCTGCGACACGGGCTGGATTCCGAACCGCTGCACTGGTACGTCAACTACGCTTGCCGCGACGATTACGGCTGCCGGTACGACGAAACCTCCGCGTGGATCGGGATTCACTACTTCGCCAGCCGCGACGCCCTGGCCCGCGATGCCGAAAGCGACGACGTGCTGACCTGGCCGGAAGGCAACGGCTGGCTGGTCCAGCGGCTGCGGGAGCGGCTGGAACCGCATCTGGTCACCGATGCCATCGCCTGGCGGCTGTCGGAACTCGACCGGGCCGTGCTGCTGGACGCCTATCACGCGCGCGAGAACCGCTCGGTGCGGCGGCTGGCCAAGGCAGTGATCTGGGCCGCGCCGGTGTTTCAGGCACCCAGGGTATTTCGGGAACTGTCGCCCGAGCGGGCGGCGGCCATCGGCGCATTCCAATACGCACCCTGGCTGGTGGCCAACCTCAACCTGCGCGGCTTTCCCGAGGAACGGCGCGGCGCGCCGCTGGCCTGGGACAACGTGCTGTATGACAGCGATGCGCTCGGCTACGTGGTGGCCACCCATCAGCATCTGGTGGCGCATCAGGAACAAACCGTGTTCACCTGGTACCACGCACTGTCCGACAGGCCACCGGATCGGGAGCGACAACGCCTGCTGGACACTCCTTGGGCGACATGGGCGGAAAAGATTCTACGCGATTTGTCGCGGCCCCATCCCGACATCCGGCAACTCGTCACCCGACTGGATCTGGTCCGCTGGGGTCACGCCATGGTCCGGCCGCGCCCCGGCTTTGTCTGGGGCGAAGCCCGCCAGCGCTTGTTAAACGTCCAGGACCGGGTGTTGTTCGCCCATTCCGATCTGAGCGGCTATTCGATCTTCGAGGAGGCCAACTATTACGGGGTACTGGCGGCGGAACGAGTGCTGGAATCCCTGAGCATCCCGTTCGCGTCTTCCATCCAGGCATAGACTAAACTTGCGGAACTCTACCTCCACCGGTTTTTCCGCTTCAGGAGCCACGCCATGAGCCATGACCTCGATCCCGAGAAAAAAGTCACGGTGCGGACCAGCGAGGATTCCGAATTGGCATCGCCGCCCCATCCCAACCTGGGCCGATTGCCCGCTGGTTCCCGGTGAATGCGCCCACGCCGCGCGGCGGCCGGCGCCCGCGCATCGTCATCGCGCCGGATTCCTACAAGGGCAGCGTCTCCGCGACCGAGGTCGCGCGGGCGATGGCGCGGGGCTTTGGCCGGGTGTTCACCGAAGCCGAGATTCGCGCGATTCCCATCGCCGACGGCGGCGAGGGTACGGTCGAGGCGCTGGTCGCGGCTACTGACGGCGCTTTTCGCCAGACCCAGGTCTCCGGCCCGCTCGGCGAACCGGTCACCGCCCGCTGGGGCGTACTCGGCGACGGCCGCACCGCCGTCATCGAAATGGCGGCCGCCGCGGGGCTGAGCCTGATTCCCCCGGCCCGCCGCAACCCGTTGACGGCTACCACCCAAGGCGTCGGCGAACTGATCCGGGC
>JBATNZ010000186.1:0-5944 GCA_049290615.1 Candidatus Contendibacter sp. | reverse complement strand
GTGAAAACAGCCCGGACAGGTCACCTCGACCGGCTGGGCGCGGGTTTCTTCCGATGGCGCGGTCATACGAAAACCCCCCTATAAACAGTCATATCGAGCGCTGACCCACTCCTTGCCTAGCGCCCCCCCAACGGCGATGCTATAGTTTTCTGCCTTGTTATTGTTCAAAAATCCCTCATGACCCGCAAACTGTACATCAAAACCCACGGTTGCCAGATGAATGAGTACGACTCCGCCCGGATGGCGGATGTGCTACACGCGGCCCACGGTCTGGAACGCACCGACGATCCCGCCCAGGCCGACGTGCTGCTGCTCAATACCTGCTCGATCCGCGAAAAGGCCCAGGACAAGGTGTTTTCGCAACTGGGGGTCTGGAAGGCGCTGAAAATTCAGCGGCCCGGCGTGGTCATCGGCGTCGGCGGCTGCGTCGCCAGCCAGGAAGGCGAGGCGCTGCGCGAGCGGGCGCCCTGCGTGGACCTGGTGTTCGGGCCGCAAACCCTGCACCGGCTGCCGGAAATGTTGACCACCGTGTGGGCCGACCGGCAACCCGTGGTGGATGTGTCTTTCCCGGAGATCGAAAAATTCGACCGGCTACCGGAACCGCGCGCCGATGGCCCCACCGCCTTTGTCTCCATCATGGAAGGCTGCGACAAGTACTGCACTTTTTGCGTGGTGCCCTACACCCGTGGCAACGAAGTCAGCCGGCCGTTCGACGCGGTGCTGGCCGAGGTGGCCGCGCTAGCGCGGCAGGGGGTGCGCGAGGTCACCCTGCTCGGCCAGAACGTCAACGCCTACCGGGGACCGCTGGATGATGGCGAAACCGCCGACCTGGCGCTGCTGATCGAACATGTCGCCGCCATTCCCGGCATCGCCCGCATCCGCTACACCACCTCCCATCCAGTGGAATTCTCCGACCGACTGATCGAAACCTATGCCCGCATCCCGCAACTGGTCGGCCACCTGCACCTGCCGGTGCAAAGCGGCTCCGACCGCATTTTGGCGCTGATGAAGCGCGGCCACACCGTACTGGAGTACAAGGCCAAGATCCGCAAGTTGCGCGCCGTCCGTCCCGATCTTAGTCTGTCCTCGGATTTCATCGTCGGCTTTCCCGGCGAGACCGAGCGCGACTTTGAGGCGACGATGGCGCTGATCGACGAGATCGGTTTCGACCACAGCTTCAGCTTTCTCTACAGCCCCCGGCCCGGCACGCCCGCCGCCAGCCTGCCCGATCCCACGCCGCTGGCGGTCAAGAAGGAGCGGCTGGCCCGCTTGCAGGCGCGGATCGAGGAGCTGGCGCGCGACGTGAGCCGGCGCATGGTGGGCACGACGCAGCGGGTGCTGGTGGAGCGTCCGGCCCGCAAGGATGGGCGGCAACTGGCGGGTCGCACCGAAAACAACCGGGTGGTCAACTTCGACGGTCCGGCCGGCCTGCTCGGCCAGTTCGCCGAGGTCGCCATCACCGAGGCGCTGCCCAATTCCCTGCGTGGCCGGCTGGTCGCCTGCCCGGAATTGCCGGCCTTGCAACAGGCCAGTTGATGAACGCGCCCGCCACCGTTCCCACCTTGAACCCAAACACTTCCCCCAAATTTCAGGATCTGCTGCTGGAACCGGCCGACAACACGCGGCTGGCGACCTTGTGCGGCAATCTGGACGAGCACCTGCGCCAGATCGAACGCCGGCTGGGGGTGGAAATCAACAATCGCGGCCATCAGTTCCGGGTGATCGGCGAACCGCACGCGGTCGCGGTCGCGGTCGCGGTGCTGGAGGCGCTGTACCGGACCACCCGCGACGAAGCCCTGACCCCGGCGCAAGTGCATCTGTTTTTGCAAGAAGCCGGCGCCGATGCGCTGATTGAGGCCGAGCCGGAAACCGATGAGGTCACCATCCGCACCCGGCGCGGCCTGATCCGCGGGCGTGGTCCCAACCAGCAGCGCTATCTGTGGAACATCCAGCACCACGACCTCAATTTCGGGGTCGGGCCGGCCGGCACCGGCAAGACCTATCTGGCGGTGGCTTGCGCGGTGGACGCGCTGGAAAGCAACGCGGCGCGGCGGCTGGTGCTGGTGCGGCCGGCGGTGGAAGCCGGCGAGCGGCTGGGCTTCCTGCCCGGCGACATGGCCCAGAAGATCGATCCCTATCTGCGCCCGCTCTACGACGCCTTGTACGAGATGCTCGGTTTCGAACGAGTCGCCAAGCTGATCGAACGCAACATCATCGAAGTCGCGCCGCTGGCGTTCATGCGTGGTAGAAGCCTTAATGATTCCTTCATCATCCTCGACGAAGCGCAGAACACCACGGTCGAGCAGATGAAGATGTTCCTGACCCGCATCGGCTTCGGCTCGACCGCGGTGGTCACCGGCGACGTCACCCAGGTGGACCTGCCGCGCAACATCCCGTCCGGCCTGCGCCAGGTTTTGCAGGTGCTCAAGGACGTGGACGACATCAGCATGACCTTCTTCAACGCCCGCGACGTGGTGCGCCATCCGCTGGTGCAGCGGATTGTCAATGCCTACCAGATTTGGGAACAAAATCTCGAGCAGCAGGATCAGCAAAATTCAGCGAGCAAAAAGACCTGAATATTCAGGTTGAACCCGCCTACGCCCGCCACGAACAGGACAAACCTTCATGACCTTGGAACTGGATCTGCAAATTGCGCTGGACCTGCCAGGTCTGCCCGCCGCCAGCGATTTTCACCGCTGGGCCGAGGCGGCGCTGGCCGGCGCGAACTACCCAAAAAACGCCGAACTGACCCTCCGCGTCGTCAACGAGGCCGAAAGCACCGCCCTCAACGAAACCTACCGCCACAAGCAGGGACCGACCAACGTGCTGTCTTTCCCGTTCGAGATCCCGCCGGAGGTCGAGAGCGCGCTGCTGGGCGATGTTGTGATCTGCGCGCCGGTGGTATTGCGCGAGGCTGTCATCCAGGGCAAAACGCTCGAGGCGCACTGGGCGCACCTGGTCGCGCATGGCGTTTTGCACCTGCTGGGCTATGATCATGATGAAGCCCAAGCCGAGGCCATGGAATCATTGGAAATCCGCATCCTGGCAGGGCTCGGCTACCCTGATCCCTATGGAGACTTGCAAGACCGACCATGAACGAAGAACGATCCGAACCCAGCCATAAACCGTCGTGGCTGGAACGTTTGGGCCTCGTCCTGATGGGCGAACCCAAGGACCGGGACCAGTTGATGGAGTTGTTGCGCGACGCCCAGCAACGGGAATTGTTGGACACCGATGCCTTGGCGATGATGGAAGGCGTCATGCGGGTGTCGGAAACCCAGGTGCGCGATGTCATGATCCCCCGCGCGCAGATGGTGGTGCTGGAACACGACTGGAGCCTGGAGCGCCTCATCGCCGAAACTGTCGAATCCGGCCACTCCCGCCTGCCGGTGATCGACGACAGCAAGGACGACATCATCGGCATCCTGATCGTCAAGGATCTGCTGACTCACGCCTTCGACCGCCGCGAGGACTTCGACCTGCGCACCCTGTTGCGGCCTGCCAAGTTCATCCCCGAAAGCAAGCGCCTCAATGTCCTGCTGAAGGAGTTCCGTGGCAACCGCCTGCACATGGCCATCGTGGTGGACGAGTACGGTGGCGTGGCCGGGCTGATCACCATCGAGGATGTATTGGAAGAGATCGTCGGTGAGATCGACGATGAACACGATACCGACGACGATGCGTTCGTCCGTCCGCAGGGCGACACCTTTATCGTCAAGGCGCTCACCCCGGTCGAGGATTTTAACGAGTATTTTAAAGCCGAGCTGAGCGACGAGTGGGCCGATACCGTCGGCGGGCTGGTAATGATGGAACTGGGCCGCTTGCCCAAGGGCGGCGAGACCGTGGACCTGGATCGATTCCACTTCCAGGTACTGCGCGCCGACAACCGGCGGATTCACCTGTTGGAAATGACCCTGCGTGACGGCCAGGAAGCGGCGCCGTCCGCCGACCCGGAAGCCTGATTCGAACGGCTGTCGGCGCCAACCGTCCGTTTCCCCTCTTCCGCTCGCGGGGGAGCCTTCACCCAAGTTCGGAGCCGGCAATCCTCCGATCCCGTCGGCGCCCATCACAAAACGGTCATGGCGACGCAATCATCCTGTTACTGCCCGTTCCCATACTCCGTGGCCAGTTTCCCGCAACCCTGGCTCAAGGCGGTATGGTCACGCAACTCGGCGCCCGACTCGGCAATCACGCTCACGATCTGCTGTTCAAGACGATCCACCAGCGCTATCTGATCTACAACATGTGCTGGGAAGACCCACGCATCGACCGGCGATTGCTGGGCCTCGACCAGGACAGCAAGGTGGTGGTGCTGACCAGCGCCGGCTGCAACGCCCTGGATTATTTGCTGGACACACCGGCGGAAATTCACGCGGTGGACGTGAATCCCCGGCAAAACGCCCTGTTGCAACTCAAGCTGGCGCTGATCGCACGCGGCGATTTCGGCGACCTGGAACACATGTTCCGGCGAGGGTCGCACCCGCGTTTCCGGGAACTCTATCAGACGCTGCGCCCGCGACTGCCACCCTACGCGGCGGCGTTCTGGGACAAGAAAATCGCCTATTTCGATACCGCCAATCGCAAGCGCTCGTTCTACTACCACGGCACCTGTGGCGCGGTGGCTTGGCTGGTCAGCCGGCAGTTGCTCAAATCCGGGCGCAAGCTGCACGGTTATTTATTCGATTTTCTGGACGCCCAGAGCCTGACCGAGCAACGCACCCTGTACCAAAAGATCGAACCGGCCTTGTGGGGGCGGTTCAGTACCTGGCTGTTGCGACAACCGACCGCCTTGGCCATGCTCGGCGTGCCACGCCCGCAAATTCGGTTGATCCAGCGGCAATATCCCGGCGGCATCATCGGTTACATCGGCGACAAGCTGCGTCACGTCCTGACCGAGGTGCTGATCCACGACAACTACTTCTGGCGGGCCTATCTCACCGGTTCCTATACCGAGCGGTGCTGCCCCAACTATCTCCTGGAAGAAAATTTCCCCCGGCTGCGGGCCAACCTCGACCGAGTGCAGTGCCACGACGCCACGGTCAGCGACTTTCTCCGTACCCATCCCGATAGGTACAGCCATTTCGTGCTGCTCGATCATCAGGACTGGCTGGCCTGGCACCAGCCCCAGGCGCTGGAGGAAGAATGGCGGCTGATTCTGGCCAACAGCCGCCCCGGCAGCCGGATTTTGTTGCGCTCGGCCGGCGGTGATGTCAGCTTCCTGCCGGACTGGACCCGGCGGGCACTGCGCTTTTTCCCGACGCTGACCGAACCGTTGCATGCTCAGGATCGGGTCGGCACCTACGGCAGCCTGCACTTCGCCGAGGTGCTTTGACCATGCCGAGCGACGCCTTCCTCCCAAATCCAGCCGAAGCATCGCCGGGTAGCGCCACCGCCCTGACCCGCTACTATCGCTGGCATGCCCGACTGTACGACGCCACCCGCTGGAGTTTCCTGTTCGGGCGGGCCGCGCTGGTCCGGTCCATCGCCCTCCTCCCGAACCCCCCGCGCAATATTCTGGAAATCGGCTGCGGCACCGGCGGCAACTTGCTGCGCCTGGTTCGCCAGTTCCCCGAGGCCGCCGTGACCGGCCTGGATTTGTCGGTGGACATGCTGGCGCGGGCGCGGCGCAAGCTGGAGCGGCGCCAGTTGCCGGTCGCGCTGCTGCAACAACGTTATGACCGGCCACTGTACCCGGAGCCGGTGTTCGATCTGATCGTGTTTTCCTATTGCCTGTCGATGATCAATCCCGGCTGGAACCAGGCGGTGGACTCCGCCCTGCGCGATCTGCGCCCGGGCGGTCGGCTGGCGGTGGTGGATTTTCACGATACCCGTTTCCCCGCATTCCAACGCTGGATGGCGGTCAACCATGTGCGGATGGATGGTCATCTGCCACCCTGCCTGAATGCGCGCTGCCGTCCGTTGCTCCAGACGCCGGGCGTGGCCT
>JBATNZ010000185.1:0-8735 GCA_049290615.1 Candidatus Contendibacter sp. | reverse complement strand
GGCTGACCCGGGTCAGCCCGCCAACTTGGCGCTGGCCAGGCGGTTCAGGCTGACACCTTGTTCCGCCGCTTGCAGAGCTAAAGCACGGTGGACTTCAGGGGGAATCCGAACTCGAAATTCGCCGCTGTAGTGTCTTTCAGACAACGGCTCGGGAACGGTCTCCCCGGTTGATTGCATATCCGCCACCGCTTCGGAAACCATCTGCCGAATGCCAAGCAATGCCGCCTCCGGTGTGGCGGCCAGCCAGGACAGGGAAGGAAACTCCACGCATAAACCGACATGCTCACCATCCTCCGGTGACCACGTAACGCGATAGGTATAGTGATCAGGATTCATTGCGCATCCTCTCCAGCTTATCGATTGCGAGCAACACTTGTCGGACTTGGTATGTCTTCGCCTTACCCCGGTCATTCTGGATGTTTATCCGTGGATCACCCACCCACGGGGTCTTGAAAATGGCATGGCTACCACCCGACTGGCGCGGCTTTCCAAAATACGCCTCGCAGAGATTCAGCAGGTCATTGAACCGTATGTTGGCCGGTTCGCGTCGCATCTGGTCGAGAATCTTCTTATGAGGCGTCATGCGAATAATGGTACCATTAGTGGCACCATCTTTCCAAGAGTGGCAGGGAAGGCAGCGCGAAGAATGGAGTCGCGGGCGACTCGGGCATGGGGGTTCACGCCGCTCCCAGTCACCGTGCGGCGCGGCGGCGGGCGCCGGCGTGGACCTGTACGACGGGCAGTGGCGTTACAGCCTCACACCGGATGCCTGGTTCCCGAACATCCACCAGACGCTTCAGTTCAATACCCCGTTGGGAGGGGGCAAAACCGTCGCGGTCGAGGTCGAGCCGGACCGCTATCTCAGCAACCTGGAATTCGCCCTGATGGGCACCTTCGAGGCGGTGGTCTGGTCGCGGCGCTTGCTCGGACAACGCCTCGTCATCGGTGTGGAATCGGCGTGACAGAGGGCACGCGGCCAGATATGGTCCTTCCCTCACTCTGGACCCAGCGCGTGGACCCGCTGTCGAAAGTGCCGGGCCTCCTGCGCGAGTACGGCGCCGATCCTTCATCGGTACTCGGCCAGGCCGGTCTCTCTGCCGACGCACTCAGCCATCCCGAGAATCCTATTCCGTATGTGGCGGCAATGCGGCTGCTCTCGGAGTCGATCCGGCAGACGCGGTGCGAGCACTTCGCGCTGGTGGCTGGCCGCCAATGGCATCTTTCCGATCTGGGCCTCGTGGGAGAACTGGGCCGGCATTGCGAGACGGTCGGCGAGGCGCTGCGCATGATCACGGTGTACCAGCAACTCAACGCACACGGTGGCGCCCCGTACCTGGTGGAGGATGCCGGCACGGTCACGCTGGGTTATGCGGTGTATCACCCTGATGCGAAAGACGCGTTCGTGGCGCGGGAAGTCGTGATGGCCATGATCGCGAACATCGTGCGCGAGCTGGCGG
Organism: Candidatus Contendibacter sp.; assembly: GCA_049290615.1. Classification (GTDB taxonomy): domain Bacteria; phylum Pseudomonadota; class Gammaproteobacteria; order Competibacterales; family Competibacteraceae; genus Contendibacter. Next base: position 7,278 of record JBATNZ010000185.1, on the reverse strand, counting down.
GTCGCGAACCGCGTTTCATCGCGCTGACGTTGCCCCGACCGGCGCCGCCGGACGTCACGCCCTACCTCGAGCATTTTCGCTGCACCGTGCGGTTCGATTCACCCCACGCGGCCCTCTATTTCCCGGCAAGCCTCATGCGCCAGCGAGTCCCGGGCGCGGACGCGACAGCCAGGCGCCGCCTGCAAGCCGAGGCGAATCGTCGACTCGACCCGCCTTTCGAATTCAGTCTTTATCGCTCGCTCAGCGTGCTGCTCATGATGGGCATGCCGAGCGGCGACGCCGTCGCGCAGCAACTCGCGATGCACCGGCGAACCCTTAACCGCAGGCTTGAGGCGCGGGGCACGACGTTTCAGTCCGTCCTCGACGAGGTGCGGTTCGAGTTCGCCCGTCAACTGCTCCGCAACACCGAGATTCCCATAGCGGACATAGCCGCCACCCTCGGCTACGCAGAGTCGAGTTCCTTCGTGCGCGCCTTCCGCCGCTGGTCGGGTCAGGCGCCGTTCGAATGGCGGAGGGCCGAGCAAGGGCTCTCGCGCTCTCGGGAGGTTCTCCAGCGCTGACGCCGGGGCACGACCCTCTGCCCCTTCTCTCCCTTCTTGAGCCGGGACTGTCCAGAATTGTTTCTCGACCCGGCTGGACTTTCGGCGATCATTTCCCCCCAAGCGGCCGCAAAGAGACGAGGGCATCGCATGAACACCATCCAGCAAGCAGCAAGTCGCTTCATCTGCGCAGCAGCGCTCGGCACACTATTGTTCCCGTCCGCGTACGCGGAGATGAGCACCCAGGCCCCCGGCAAACCACCCCTCACGCCCATTCGGCCCCCTCCGAGATGGCTATCGTGGTCCCAATACAGAGCCGGACACATCCAATCAATAACTAATTGTTTTTAAACAAATAAGATAAAAATGCTCGGCGACAATGTCCGAATCACTATTGGGACCTCGATACCTCGCCCCGTCCCTCCCCGTCGGCTCCCTCGCGGGGCTTGCCACGGTCCTCCCGGCGATGCTAAGTTGCCCCCGCTTCAGCCACCCGTGCGGTTGAACTTCCTATCCCTGCGAGCGATTGCGACGGATCTGTTACCGGCGATCGACCACATGCGGGCCCGTCGCACGCTTCATTCGCCAGCCAAATCGCCGAACGTGCTCGGCCGGTCGTGAGCGCGCTCTTCTTCGATCCCAGGAAGGAACGAGAAATGATCACGAGGAATTCCAAGGCAACTGGGCAAGGGAGCCTGGAAGCCGCCGGGCATCGTGGCGGTGAACTGACGACGCCGACTACCAGCCGCCGTTTCCGCTGACCGCCAAGCTCAACAAGCTGACGATCAAGGTGGACCGGCCGCAATTGTCGCCCGAGGACATCAAGAAACTCGAGGCGGCGATGCAGAAAAAGGACTGACCAGACCGGCGAGTAAGCCGTCCATTCATCTGTAAAGCGCGCGGGCTGCTCTTGAAAAGGAGCGGCCCGCGAATTAAATAGCGGATAAATTTCGATGAAAGGAACACAGTGTGAAACTCAATGAACGTCCTCTTTTTAGCGGGGCGATGGCCTGCTCCATCGCCATAGCCCTCTTCACCGGCGGCACGGTATCTGTACAGGCGGCGGAGAATTACAAGATGACGACCCCGATCGCACCGGGTGTTGCCACGCCGAACAAAGTCGAAACCTCGATCGGCACACTGCACCTGCACGACGGCTTCCCGACTGCCGAGACCGTCGAGAAGATCTACGACAATCTGGATCGTTCGCGCGCCTTGCAGGCCTACCTGCTGGCCATCCCGATCGTCAACCAGGCCGGCATGCGCGATTCGCTGCGCAAGTTCGGTCCGGAGAACCAGACGAACGTCATCTGGGAAACCCTGGTCGACCCGAAAACCGTGGAACTGACGGCGAACGATAACACGGTCTACAGTTTTATCTGGATTGATACGAAGAACGGGCCGCTAGTCGTCGAAATACCCCCCATGGTCCTGGGAGCCATCGATGACTTCTGGTATCGCTGGGTGGCCGACGTCGGCATCACCGGCGCCGACAAGGGGAAGGGCGGCAAATACCTGATTCTGCCTCCAGGTTATAAGGGCGACATCCCGGAAGGCTATTTCGTCGTCCGACCGAGCACTTATGGCAACTGGATGCCCTTCCGGTCTTTCCTCGTCGATGGCTCGCCCAAGCCCGGGGTCGAGTCGGTCAAGAAGCACCTGAAGATCTATCAGCTTGCCGATGCGGCTAATCCGCCAGAGATGAAGTTCGCTAATGCATCCGGCGTTCCGGCGAACTTTGTTGCCCCCGGTGACTACTCGTTCTGGAGCCTCCTGAACCAGGTCATTCAGGAAGAGCCCGCCGAGGGTTCTGATCCGACCACGCTGGGCCTGTTTGCCTCGATCGGCATCGTCAAAGGCAAGCCATTCAATCCCGATGAGCGAATGAAGAAGATCCTGACCGACGCTGCGAATATCGGCGCCGTGACGGCGCGAACGCTCGCTTTCAAGATCCGTGAGCCGGAAGCCTTTTTCTACCCGAATAGCTCATGGCGTCTGCCCTTCTTCGGTGGCTACAAATTTGAAGTCTCGCCCGGAGTGGCCAATCTGGATGGCGCGGCCTTCTTCTACTATTTCGCCACCGGCGTAACACCCGCAATGGAAATGAAAATGGTCGGCGAAGGATCGCAGTACCCGTGGGCTTCGCTGGATTCGAAAGGTAACCCGTTTGATGGCGGCAAGACCTACAAGCTGCGCCTGCCGCCGAACATCCCGGTCAAGGACTTCTGGTCAGTGATCGTCTACGACAACCAGACCCGCTCGATGCTGCAGACCAATCAGCAGGCCCCGAGCGTGAGCAGCCAGGACAAAGGAATCAAAACCAATGCGGACGGCTCGGTGGATGTCTGGTTCGGCCCCAAGGCGCCTGCGGGAATGGAGAAGAACTGGGTGGAGACCATTCCCGGCAAGGGCTGGTTCATGATCCTGCGGCTCTACGGACCGCTCGAACCTTGGTTCAACAAGACCTGGCGGCCGGGCGAGATCGAGGAGATGAAGTAGCCTCCTCGCTTGGGCCAAGGAGCGGCCTGCGTATTCGCGTCGATCCAGGACTACACGGAAAAATGCGTGATCTGACAACATGAGTCCCGTTGCCACGCGCATGGTTTACTCGGAGAACACACCTTGATTCGAAAGAAAGTCTTGCAAGCAGGATTCTGGGCACTGGTCACCGGCGCCGCCCTCCTGGCGTCAGGCGGCGCGGCGTCGGCCGCCGGCGTGGATATGTACGACGGGCAGTGGCATTACAGCCTCACGCCTTACGGGTGGTTCCCGAACATCTCCCAGACGATTCATCTCAGCACCCCGCTGGGCGGGGGCAAAACCGTCGAGGTCGAGGTCAAACCGGACAGCTATCTCAGCAACCTGGAATTCGCCCTGATGGGTGCCTTCGAGGCGCGCAAAGGCGACTGGGCGTTGGCGATGGACCTGATCTACAACGATTTTGGCGCCCAGGAAGGGAAGATCAAGACCGTGCGGGGGCCGAGAGGCAACGAGTTGCCGCCGATCGACACGAACCTGAACGTGGACATTCAGGCGCTGATTTGGACGGGCATCGGCAGCTACACCGTGGCGCGGAGCGCCGCCGGGACGTTGGACCTGTTCGGCGGCGTGCGCTATCTGGGTCTGGAAACCTCGACGGATTTAAGCTTCTCCGGGCCGGACGGGGTGCTCGGACGCTCGGGCAGCACCTCCGACCGGATCAACATATGGGACGGGATCGTCGGAGTGCGCGGCGCGGTGGGGCTCGGCGGCGACTGGTTTCTGCCGTATTACCTCGACATCGGCGCCGGCAACTACTCCAACTGGACCTGGCAGGGCTGGGCCGGGGTCGGTTATCGCTTCGACTGGGGCGATCTCCTGCTGGTGTACCGCAACCTCGCCTACTCGACAGGCGGCGATGAGATCGTTGAGGACATGCGCATGGCGGGTCCCGCGCTGGGCGCCACCTTCCGCTGGTAGAACGCGAGCCGATATCCAGGCCCCGCGCAATCTCGACCATCGGCGCCCATAGACTCCAACCAACGCACAAGAGAAACCACTTTGAATTCCTTTCTCGCCGCCGCCATAGTCTCCGCCTGCCTGTTCGGAGCCGTGTTGCTCGGGATCGGTCTTCGTCGCCTCCTTCCCGCGCATCACCTGGGCGATGACACCAAGGATACCGTAAAGCTCGCCATGGGTCTGGTCGCGACCATGGCGGCCCTGGTCTTGGGGTTGCTCGTGAGTTCGGCCAAGAGCGACCACGACACCGAACAAAACGACGTGAGCCAGATGGCCGCCAAGGTCGCATTCCTCGACCGGGTGCTGGCCGACTACGGACCGGAAGCGACGGAGATCCGCGCTCAGCTTCGCTCCATGACCGAGGAGGGGGTCCGGCGCATGTGGCCTGAAGAAGGGAAGATGCCGGTCCAGTTGGCCTTCAACAGCCAGGTGGGCGATGCGGTCTATTTGGCCATCCAGCATCTCTCCCCGCACGATGACATTCAACGCGGCCTCAAGGCCCAGGCGGCGACCATCGCGGTCGAAATCGGCCAGCTTCGAGCGCTGCTGCTTGCCCAGTCGATCCCCAGCATTTCCATGCCGCTGCTGATCGTGGTGGTCTCCTGGCTGGTGGCCATCTTCCTCAGCTTCAGCCTGTTCGCGCCACCCAACGCGACCGCCAACCTCGCCTTGATGGTCGGGATCCTCGCCGTCTCGGGCGCCATCTACCTGATCCTGGAACTGGACCAACCCTTTGGCGGCCTGATCCGGATCTCCAGCGAGCCGCTGCGTAACGCCTTGAGCCACATTGCGAAATGAGGCTCATGAAAATCGACCATGCACCCTTCCTCCTGGCGATTTCCCTGGTTTGTGGCGCTGCCTTGGGCGATCCTTGGCCTGGCGGCCGCGGCCCCGTCCTTGGCGCCAAGCGCGTCCGCCAGCGAGTCCGGTCCGGCATTGCCGGACGCCCCCAAGACCCGGCTCGAGACCTGAATCCAAAGAGGAATTCGTTGCGGCGCTTCCGCCGACGATCTTTTTCCTCATCGCCTTGCACCTCGTGGCGCTCATCCGCGTGCTGATGGTCAAGGGGACCGGCATCGCGGTAAGGGTTTCCGTCTCGGTGACGGTCGCCGCCTTGATCCTCGGCAAGGCGGTATTGATCGCGGATATGCTGCCCCTCATCAATCGCTATCCTGACAAGCCGCTGATTTGGTCGAATGACGACAACAATGCTCATGGCTGGTCCCAACGCCCGATCCTGCCTCATGGGATTCGTGGTCGCGTGTTGTTTCCTGCTGGTGTCACCCGCCCCGGCCGGGGAGACCCGGCATGTTCTCGTGCTGTATTCCAATAATCGCTTGTTGCCGGCGAATCTCGAATTTGAAGCCGGCCTGAGTGAGATGCTCGGCAATTCAAGCGAGCTGAGCGCCGAGTTTCTCGACTATCCCCGCTTCTCGGGGGAGCTTTACGTCCGCGCCGTGATCGCGTTCCTGCACGATAAGTATGCCGCGCGGCCGCCGGAGGTACTGGTCGTTGCGAGCGACGAGGCGCTCGCTTTCCTGTTGGACCATCGCGCCGAGCTGTTTCCGCGGGTTCCAGTGGTCCACGCGGCCGTGGCCCGGTCGTTCCTGCGGTTGCTTCCGCCGTTGCCCGCCGACCTGATCGGCGTCCCGATCGAGTACGATTTTTCCGGCACTATCGACCAGGCGCTGCGCTGGCATCCGCAGGCCCGGCGGCTGGTGGTGGTGACGGGCGCATCCCCATGGGACCGCGCCTGGGAAGCCCGACTGCGGGATGAGGTCACCCGATTCCAGGATCGGGTGACCCCCCAGTTTCTCGCCGGTCTGCCGACCCGCGTGGTGTTGGACCGTCTGAGTGGGTTGGGCGGCGACGCCGTGGTATTCACGCCCGGCTATTTCAAGGACGGCGAAGGTCATCAGTTCGTCCCGCGCGAGGCCGCCCGGATCATGGCCGCCGCTGCCGCCGCGCCGGTGTACGCCCCGTTTGACACCTTCATGGGCACGGGCATCGTCGGCGGCCGCATGACCAATTTCGCGGACATGGGGCGGCAGGCGGGCCGCATCGCGAACGATCTGCTCGACGGGGTGGCGCCCGCCGCGCTGCGCTTGCCGGACCTCATGCCGACGACCTGGTATGTCGACTGGCGGCAGATCCGCCGATGGGGGATCGACGAACGAGCGCTGCCAGGCGACGCCGTCGTGCGGTTCAAGGCGCCGACGTTCCTGGAGGCGCACCGAAACGAAGCGATCATGGCCGCCGCCGTGTTCTTGCTTCAAGCGGGGCTGATTGCCTGGCTCCTCGTCGAACGCCGCCATCGCCGCATGGCCAATCTGGCCGTGCAGCAACTGCGCTTCGAACTGGCGCATGCGGCGCGGCTGGCGGTCGCTGGGGAGTTGACCGGCGCGATCGCCCACGAGATCAATCAGCCGCTCGGGGCGATTCTGAGCAACGCCGACACCGCCGATCTCCTGCTCGCGTCCGGCGCGGATCGGCGCGACGAACTGCGCGAAATTCTCACCGACATCCGCCGCGACGCCCTGCGGGCCAGCACGGTGATCCAGCGGCTGCGGGCGCTGCTCGCCAAGCAACCGGTCGAACGGCAACCCTTCGATCTGAACGGCGCCGTCAGGGAGATGGAGCCCGTGCTGCGGCCCGAAGCGCGGCGGCGCGGGGTAGCGCTCGACGTGCAATCCGCCGCGACCGCCGCCCCCCTGGTCGGCGACCGGGTTCAGATCCAGCAGGTGCTCCTCAATCTGGTGCTCAACGCCCTGGAAGCGGTGAACGGCCTGCCCGAGGCTCGGCGCACGGTCGCCGTGTCCGTCGAACGCGACGCGGACCGCGTGATCCTCGTGGTGCGCGATCGTGGTCACGGCATCGCCCCCAAGCACCTGCCGAAGCTGTTCGATTCGTTCTTCAGCACCAAGCATCAGGGCATGGGGCTGGGGCTGTCGATTGCCCGCACCCTGGTCGAAGCCCACGGCGGTCAGATCCGGGCCGAGTCCGGTCCCGGCGAGGGCGCGGTGTTTCGGGTCGAATGGCCCGTTGCCGGCGGCGCGGGCACGCCGGAACCGGCATGACCACCCTTCCACCCCTGATCCACGTCGTCGACGATGACGAGTCGCTGCGGACCGCGCTGCTGCGGCTGCTCGGCGCGGCCGGCTTCGAGGCGCGCGGCTACGCCTCGACGGGGGATTTTCTGTTGCGGCCGCCGCCGGATCGTCCCGGCTGCGTGCTGCTGGAC
>JBATNZ010000184.1:0-6860 GCA_049290615.1 Candidatus Contendibacter sp. | reverse complement strand
CGTCGGCAACTCGGCAAACTCCGGCAGACGCGGGTGCTCCAGTTGCGTTTCCGTCAACAGCCCGAACCCTACCTGGCCGCACTCGAGGCACGACTCGTCAAGCTGAGTTTGCCTCCATAGTTTTTTTTGATCAAAGGCCTCGCCATTAGCGGTCTCCTCGCCTTGAAGTCCGGGGCCATACCAAGAGGCTTTGCCCACCTGCTTGTGGCTCGATGGGGTAGAAGTCGCGCTCCCTTTGCCGGGTTCCAATGAATTTCCCGAGGTGCAACCGAAAAGCGCCAAGGCACCTATCAAAACAACTCGCGAGAAACCAACAAAAGGGTTGCGGCGGGACATTACAATGCTCAACGCTATCATGACTCAATCCCCACGGGATCACTGGTATTATGGAAAAAACTACCATTACTCCACGGAGAGCGTCTGTGCTGTAACACACATACCGATTAAACGCGCCTTCCTGTCACCGGCCGGAATGTTTTGCCTTCCTTCGTGCATAGAGATTCATCAGCGGGGTCACCGATATCCCGTGAAGCACGATGGAGACGGCTACCGTGGTAATGGTGAGGGCGATGATCTCCTCGGCTAAAGAGCGGGGCAGGCCCTGATTGATCGCGTACATCAAATAATAGATCGAGCCGATTCCACGGATGCCGAACCAGGAGATGAGGATGCGCTGATCGCGCGATACGGGCGCTCCGATCAATCCAAACCATACCGACAGGGGACGTACCACCAGAAAGAACAGTACGAGAAACCAAGGGGCGTTGGCGGGGAGATAAGTGAAGGGGAGCATCGCGCCGACCACCAGAACGATAGCGACCTCCGCGATCCGCTCCAGTCGTTCGTTGAAGCCCTGCACCTCTTGCATCATATAGGCGCTGGCAAGCTCCGAATGGGTGGCCACCTCCGCGTGGGCCTGCTTGCTGTGCAATACCGTTGCTCCCGTGACTGCCAGGCTGACTGATCCGGGTTGTTTTTTCACCCGCCGCAGGGCGAGGCCCGCGGCAAAAACAGCTAGAAAACCATAGGTGTGGCTGAGTACTGCAAACCCGTAGGTTAAGGCGATCAGGCCCAGCGCCAGAAATTCATCGAAACCGACGGACTCCTTGTGGCGGCTACGCAGATAGACGACCAGCCTCCCGATCAGCGTACCCAGCGCCCCACCGATCCCCAGACCGCCCGCGATCGCCCAGAGCACGTCAATCGCGAACCAGCGCCAGCCCTCCGTGCCCAGGTCATGCAGACCGAGCAGGCCCAGGCCGAGCATCACGAACGGAAAGGCGGCGCCATCGTTCAAGGCGCCTTCGCCCGTCAAGCTGAAACGCAGCCGGTCGCGATCGTTCGCCTCTTCAACCTGGACATCGGAGGCCAGAACCGGATCGGTGGGCGCGAGGATCGCCCCGAGCAGGATCGCCGCACCTAGAGAGAGGCCGAGGCCCATCACCCCGATGGCGGCAATGAGCGCCACCGTCAGCGTCATCGAAACGGCTGCCAGCCGCACCGGCAGACGCCAGCCTTTGTTCGACAGGGGCAGACCGAGCTTCAGACCGACCGCGAACAGCGAGATGAGTACCGCCACTTCGGCCATTCTTTCCAGTAGGACGGTGTAGGTCAGCGGATCGGGCGCCATGAGGGCCAATCCGGCGGGACCCAGTCCGTAACCCGCGGCCAGATAGAGCATGGCGGTACTCAGGGGCAGCCGCTTCAGCAAGGTGCCCGACAAGGCCATGATTATCAGCAGTGCGCCGATAATCAGGGTCCAGATCGCGAAGAACATCGGCTGCGGAGCCGTGCGGCTCGGTCGATAAAAATGCGATCTGGGCAGCGCCATCCGGGGACTGGGCTCATTGCTGCGCGGAAAAGCCCTGGCGCAGCCAGTCGTTGGCGAGAGCGATGGCGCCGCGCGTGGCGGCGGTGTCCGCCAGGGCATTGAGCATCACGAAGTCGTGAATGATCCCTTGGAAGCGCACGGCGGTGACGGATACGCCCGCCATTCGGAGCTGGTTGGCATACGCCTCGCCCTCGTCGCGAAGCACGTCGGCTTCGGCGGTGATAACCAAGGCCGGCGGGAGGCCACGCAGTTGTTCGGTGGTCGCGCGCAGCGGAGAAGCCGTGATCTGTTTTCGCGCGTCTGGATCTCCGGTGTACTGATCCCAGAACCACATCATCGCATCGCGGCGCAGAAAATATCCCGTGGCAAATTGGCGGTACGACTCGGTGTCGAAGGACGCATCGGTGACGGGGTAGAAGAGCAACTGCCGCCAGATTTTGGGACTGCCGCGCTCTTTTGCCATCAGCGTGACGACCGTAGCCATGTTGGCGCCGACACTGTCGCCCGCCACCGCAAGGCGTTCCGGGTCCAGGCCGTGTTCGAGCCCGTTCTCCGCAACCCACTTCACGACAGCGTAACTTTCCTTGATCGCCGTGGGGTACTTAGCCTCCGGCGACAGGCTGTAGTTGGCGAACACCACTGCGGCCCGCGCGCCGACCGCAAGCTCTCGGATGAGCCGGTCGTGCGTGTGCGTGTTGCCGAACACCCACCCAGCCCCATGAAAGTACACGATGACGGGGAGGAGCGCGGGCGCGTTTTGCGGGCGCAAAATCCTGACGGACACCGGGCCGTTAGGGTCTCCCGCGATCGTTCGATCCTCGATCTCGACCGGGAGCTTACTGATTGGCCCCGACTGAACCTCATCGACGGCCGCACGTCCCTTCTCTGGACCCAGGTCGAAGAGATACGGCGGATTCGCGGTGGCCTCGACGAATTCCTGGGCTTCCGGTTCAAGCTGAATATTGATTGACATCTTTCATATCCTCCATTTGCTCTCCAAAGAAGATTCGGGTGAAGCAAAATTACGGTGGTGCGCCTTGTTTGGTTCTCCATTCTCGATACCTTGAGAATGGAAGTTCATCCAGATCTTGTATTCCGTATCACACTCTTGACGTCCGAAACCCATAAGGCGGGCACACTGAGAGAGGTGATCCCGGTTTTCAGTCGTTAATCGGGATTTCGGTCAGATGGCCGTTGCGGAACACTTTGACCCGGATCAACAAGGCTTCTTCCAGCAGTCGCTGGAAGGATTGTTCGTTGCTGTGTTCCAACCAGGTGGCGATGACCACCGCGAAGGCGATGCCGACGCTTTCGTACCAGTGGGCATAGCCGAACATCCATAGCACGACGGTGATCAGCAGGGCGGCGATCAGAATGATAATGATCGGGTCTTTACAGGTTATCGAGCAGTTTGTCCCAGAAGGTTTCGGCATCCTGACTGGCCACGGCGTTGGAACCGCGCTGAGCGCGGGACGCTTCGACATCCTGATCGGTTAATCCCGGATAGGTGAATTTCATACCGGTGCCCGTTAGGCGGTGGCGTGATAGCCATCACCACCTTCCCATTTGAGTTCGACGTGGCGAGACCCGGGGACTACTGCCGCCGCGTGGGTGGCAAACAGGAAGCCATCTTCGTTGCGCCACCAACTTACGGCGGTGGCAAAGTCGATGTTAGTGGTCATAATTCCGCGTGTTACCGCGGATTCGATGGCGCCGGCCACTTCGGGGGTTGCTGAAAGATTCAGGATTTTAGTAACGCTACTGGCTGAAAAAACCTGCTTATCCATTTTATCTCCCTTCGGTGGGTTACTACAGTTTTGGCGAGCACGGAAGGTGCAAATTATCTGACTCCACGGGAAGCGTCTGTGCTCTAGCACACATACCTATTAAACTTGCCTTCCTGACGCTGAGTGTGCAGTGCGCTGATTTGCTTTTGATTCTCATAATCCTGAGTTATCAGAGTAGGTAACGGCAAAACCTTGACGCTAGAAATTATGCGCTATGTGCGCCAGCGCACAGACTGAGATGACTTTTCAGATTATTTTGATAGAAGATTGTGATAACGAACCCTCATCATTATTTTAAATTCATACTTTGTCGCTGAGAGTCCCCTGGATTCAAAAGCCCTGTTCGTGAGGTGTCTATGTCCAGAGCATCGGAGTTGATGAAATTGCCGGGCGCGGTGGCGGCCGGTGTCTTTTCCCGGAAAGGGATATTGGATGACTTCGAGGGTCCTTTCCCACAGGCCCAAGCCAAGTTGCTGATGAGTCTCTGTGCCTCAATGACCATCACCATGGAGATGCAGGGTCGCCTCCTGGCTGATTTGGCGGGGGCACCCGGTTGGGATACCTGCAATGGCTGGACCCTATGGGGTCCGGAAATGTCCTTGGTAACGGTGCGTGACAGCACCTGCGTCGTGAACCTGAGTGAAACCTCGTTTCAAGAGGTGATCTCGGCCATGCGAACGGCAGCAGGTGTAGAAGCATAAAACCGAGCAAAAATTTAGGAGAATAAATATGCCTACTTTGGATCAATTGATGTCTCTGCCGGGCGCCTATGGTGCGCTTGAATTTTCTTGCACCGGCGATTTGGGCGAGACCCGGGGTGATCTCCATCGCGACTTTGCCGAAGTCGTCGCCCAAATGTGCGCCGCCAACATGGCCATCTACCGGATGCAGGCTACGGGCTGGGCGAAGCTTTCAGGCCAACAGGGGTTTCTACCCGAACGGGGCTTTGCCTTCCTAGGCCTGGATGACGTGATGATGGGTATGAGCAGCAAGGTCGTACTCGCCAAGAGACAGACTTTTGATTATGACCAAGCTTATAAGCTCTTCAATGAAGAGGTCTAGAACCATGGACATCGCGAAAGGAGAATGAGCCATGATTAATTTGGAGAGCCTGCTGAGGGTCCAGGGGGTCATCGCGGCGCTGCGCTTCAGTGACGATGGCTCCTTGGTCGAGTCCGTGGGCGAACTGGCGCGGACGCATAGCCGTCTGGCTGCGGATATCTGTTATGCGAACGGGCGCATGATGCATCAAGGCAGCGATATGCTCATGAACCTTTCCGACATGCAAGGATGGCCACCTCACGGGTGGATGATGATGGGTGATGAACTGTCCATCTGTGCAGTCGCCGAGGTCGCCTGCTTTGTGAGAAATAGCGAGGTGTCCTTCAACGAGGTGTTGCATGTTCTGTCTGAGGTGGGACACCAATAGAGCATCACCTCGATTCATCCGGTAATACGTCCCGCGCCCCACCGGATAAGGAGCACGACGATGGCATTTCGGGTTGAAAGCGATAGCATGGGCACCGTCCAGGTTCCCGCCGACCGGTACTGGGGCGCGCAAACCCAGCGCTCGTTCGAGAATTTCAGGATCGGCGGCCACCGTTTCCCGCCGGCCGTCATCCGCGCCTTCGGCCTCGTCAAGAAAGCGGCGGCCCTGACCAACTGCGCACTCGGCCAGCTCGCCGAGCGTAAGGCCGCGCTCATCGTCCAAGCGGCCGACGAGGTCATCGCCGGCCGGCTCGACGACCACTTCCCGCTCGTGGTCTGGCAGACCGGCAGCGGCACACAATCGAACATGAACGCCAACGAGGTCATCGCCAACCGCGCGAACGAACTCACGGGCCAGCCGCTGGGCTCGAAAGAGCCCATCCACCCGAACGACGACGTCAACCGGTCCCAGTCGTCGAACGATGTGTTCCCCACCGTGATGCACCTCGCCGCCGTCCAGCAGATCCAGGAGCGGCTCTTGCCCAGTATGGCGCGTTTCCGCGCCGCCCTGGAGCAAAAAAGCGCGGCGTTCGGGGACATCGTCAAGATCGGCCGTACCCATTTAATGGACGCTACGCCGCTCACCCTCGGCCAGGAATTCGGTGGTTACGCGGCGCAACTCACCTTCGCGGAGAAACAGATCGAGGGGTCGCTGGCGGGACTCTACGAACTCGCGCTCGGGGGCAGCGCCGTCGGCACTGGACTCAACACCCACCCCGACTATGCGCGAAAGGTCGCGGCCCGGATCGCCACGCTCACCGGCTTGCCGTTCGTGACCGCAGCCAACAAGTTCGCCGGGCTGGCGGCGCACGACGCGATCGTCGCGGCGAGCGGCGCCACCCGCGTGCTCGCGGTCGCCTGCATGAAGATCGCCAACGACATCCGCCTGCTCGGCAGCGGCCCACGCTGCGGCATCGGCGAATTGATCCTGCCGGCCAACGAACCGGGCAGTTCCATCATGCCGGGCAAGGTGAATCCGACCCAGGCGGAGGCGCTGACGATGGTCGCGGCGCAGGTCATGGGCAACGACGTCGCCATCGGCATCGCCGGCGCCAACGGTCACTTCGAACTCAACGTATTCAAGCCGGTGATGATCCACAACCTGCTGGAGTCGGTCGGTCTGCTGGCCGACGCCTGCGACAGCTTCACGCGGCACTGCGTGATCGGCATCGAACCCAACCGCGACGCGATCGCGCGCCACGTATCGAACTCTCTGATGCTGGTCACGGCGCTCAACCCGGTCATCGGCTACGATCATGCCGCCCAAGTCGCCAAGCTGGCTTACGAGCAGAACCTCTCGCTCAAGGAAGCGGCGCTGCGCCTCGGCCTTCTCAGCGGCGAGGATTTCGACCGGTACGTCCGCCCCGATCGGATGGTGCATCCCTGAGAGGCATTCTTGTACAGCCTCTGGCAAGCTAACCGATTGAAAAACAACCCTCACCCCTACCCCTCTCCCGCCTGCGGGCGAGGGGTTTTCATACAGCCTCTGAACTCATTGCTGGCCGCCCATCCCGAAGCGCATCGCCTGATGGTCGGCTACAGCGGCGGGGTGGACTCCCATGTCCTGTTGCACCTGCTGGCGAGGCAGCGTCACCAGTGGCCGGAGCGGACGCTGGCGGCGGTGGACTTTCACGATACCCGTTTCCCCGCATTCCAACGCTGGATGGCGGTCAACCATGTGCGGATGGATGGTCATCTGCCACCCTGCCTGAATGCGCGCTGCCGTCCGTTGCTCCAGACGCCGGGCGTGGCCT
>JBATNZ010000183.1:0-23465 GCA_049290615.1 Candidatus Contendibacter sp. | reverse complement strand
CCATTGATACAGTTCGGGCGAGCGAGACATGACGGTTCCTCCGGTAACCAGGCGATTTCCCTATCGGCCATTTTACCGCAACCTCATGTCTCGCTTACTCTTTACGGAAAAACCTACACTTGTAAGCACCCCGGCCCTCCCCCACCAAGGGGGAGGGAGTTTCAATGGTCTCTTCCGTGACCTGGCCAAAAGCGCGGTCCTTGCGCTCGGTTTCGCGTTGCTGGCGTTCGTTCGCCCGGTGCTGGGCGCGCGCCAGGGCATCCGCGCGGTCGTCGTAGAAGTGGCGGCGGAACGCTTTTTCCAGTCGATCGAACAGGCCCGCCCGGCGAGCCATGGTCCGCTGTTGCTGGGTCAGGCTTAACAGCTCGCGCGTGAGTTCGTAATGCAGGCGGTCGCCCGTGCAGAGTTCCTCCAGCTCGCGCATCTCCGGTTCGCCCAGCGCCCGGTTGTCGTCCAAAGGCCGACCTGGATAGGTTTCCCCCGTCGCCTCCCGGTAGAGGCGCGGCAGCGCGTCTTCCAACTCATGCTTGTCCACGACCCAGATGCGGCGAATTTCCTGTAATTCTTCCAGCGTGATCAACTCGATGCCCCGCACGTCGGGCGGGCCATTGCGCCGAATCCAGGTTTGCGCGGCGAGCAGCTTCATCAACCAGGTTTGCCGGGCTTCCTGCGTGTAGGGACCGGGAATCGGGCGACCGTTGGCCATCAATTGAACAGCCCCGCTCATCCGCCGGAAATCCCGCAGATGACGGTCTGAACCCTCAGCACCGCCGTCGGCGGGATGACCGCCACGAAAATCCAGTGCGTTGCGAATCTCCAGCAACGGCATCATCCATTCCTTTTCCTCGTCGTTCTGGATCATCGCCGTCATCGACTTGTCCTTCTCGACCAGGGTGCAGACCCAACAGCCGAACCGCGAACTGCCGCAACTCGGGGTCGTGTCGTCGATCACCAGCGGGCATTCGCCATCCGCCGAGGCCCCGGCGTACATACCGAGCAGGTCGCGATTGTTGTATCCCCACGGATTCCTGGCCTGCATCAGAAAGAACCAGACATCGTCGTTGCTCCAGTCTTCGATGGGCGTATAAACCAGCGAGCCGGGCAGGCTGGCGTTCGGGCTGAGCCGGTCGCGCACGCGTCCTTTCTCGTGTTTGTTCATGGTGGCGGCGCGGCGACTGCTTTCCGCCTTGCGCGTACCCAAAACCAAAATCGCTTCGCCGCTCGACGACACGATGCTGTTGATGAAGGCGTTGGAAGGCTGAATCTTCAGGCGCTCGGTACACCAGCGAAACTTGTGGCGCGGCGCGGGATATCCCCGACCGATCAAATTCACCCAGAAAGAATCTGCGACTCTCGGGCGAAGCAGCCGAGGCCGAACCGGCATCTCCTGTTCGGCGGCGACGCGCTGCATCACCTCCAGGGAGATCGCCACCCAGGCGGCGACGATCGGATTCTCCACCAGGGTATCGGTGGAAATGACATGAATCGTCTTGCGGCGCTGTTCTAGCGGCAGGTCGGCGATGGCGCCCCAGACGAGTTGGAGAGTAGCGGTGGAATCCTTGCCACCCGAGTAGCCAATAATCCAGGGCACCGTATCGGCGGTGTAGAGAGCGCGGATTTCCTCGTGGAGCAGGGCGATAGTGGCTTGGAACCCCAGTTTAGTGAAAGCGGAAACATGAGACGCGCCCGCCTTGGCCGGCGTGGTCGGTGGCAAGTCGTTACCCGTCGAGCTATCCACGTCAACGATCAGCGCCAATTCCGGCTGAGCCGGGACGATCCGGGTCGAGTCGGCGGTGGATTTAAGTGAGGATTTCATCTGTAACCATCCGGCGGGATTGTCGATCAGCCCGTTTTGCGGCCGTGGGCGGTTTCCACCCGTTGCTGTTCCTCATCCAGCGGCAGCGCCAGGGCCTGTTTGATGACGTTGGTGGTGAGAACGACGTTGGTCGTCACCTTGGACACCTTGCCGCCGATCAGGGCGCGGCCCTCCCAAACCTGGGCATTGCCTCGCGACCAGTCGATCCGGTTCAAACCCGCCAGTCGTTGCCGCCAGTCGTCGGGGTAGAGTTTGAGCAGGGTATTGCCCGCCTTGCCGAGCGCCTGAAGGGCGATGCCGTGCGAGTGGATAAAGCCTTCCCGCACCTCGCTGGCCGGCAGCCGGCCCTCCAACACCTGACGCCATGCCGGAAAATACTCCGCCACGGTTTCCCAGTAACCTCGCGCCAAGTCGGCGTCCTCGGTCAGATGGCCGGTGGCCATCCCCTCGATCAGATCGGCGCAGGCGTTGTGGAAAGCGGACAGGGTGAAGAGTTTGCGGGAGCGCTTGGCCAGGGACGATTTCTCCATATCCACGATATTGCGGAACACTTCGGACTTGGTGATCACCAGCTTGGCCAGTCGAGCCTTGTCGTTGCGGTGGTCGTACAGCAGCCCCAGCGACCGGCTCGGCCGGATGGCATAGCGGTTCAGGTCCGCGAACATCTGCTGGCAGCGTTCCAGCCCGATGTCGAGAAAAAACACGACGGCGATGGTTTCGTGGCTCAGTTCTGGCCGCTGGTCCAAGGCTTCGATGATGGCGGCGCGGCGGTGCTGGCCATCGTTGATGATGAAGCGGGCCTCCATCGGCACCCGCAGCAGCCCCAGCCGGTCCTGACCGGACAACGGCTCGAAGGTCACTTCGGAATCAATCGAGACCGTGAGCGCCGAAAACACGTAATCATCCGGGTTATCCAGGATGTAATCGGCGATCTCGGGGATGCGCGCCTTGTTCAGGACCCGCTGGGCGCGCAACTCGGGCGGCAGCTCGTCCTCGTCGAAGATCGAAATCTGTCGTAGCATCCGCAGCGTCCACATGGCCACGTAGTATTCGCGCCGGGCCTGGAGGCCCCGGATGACCGGGAAGATGAGAGTCGGTTGGGTGTCCATGCCCAATCTTCAGCCAGAGTCGGTGCGGCGGATGGTTGGCATGGTCGCCTTCATCACACGATGTTTATCGGAAAACAGTCAATGTTTTGTTGATAGATGGCATTTGTTTGTTAAATTATAGATGATAATAAGCATACAATGGCAGAAAAAATTGTTTTCAGCCGCTAACTCCCGAATTCTCAGACCGTTGCCCCGATATTTTCGCGATCACGGCGATCAAGCTCGGCGAGCTTGAGTGCCTGACGCTCATGTAGTATTGTCACTACATTATGTTGCTTTGGGAGGGTATGACGATGACGATCACCACGATCTCAAGCCGTCAATTCAATCAGGACGCCAGCGGCGCCAAGAATGCCTCCAAAAATGGGCCGGTCATCATCACCGATCGAGGGCGCCCGGCGCATGTGTTGTTGACCATCGAGGAGTATCGTCGGATCGCTGGCGGCGGTCGCAAGATCGCCGATCTGTTGGCGATGCCCGGGATCGAGGAGGTGGAATTGGCGATTCCTCGCCGCGATGAACTGGCCCGTCCCGCGGACCTGCCTTGATGTATCTGCTCGATACCAACGTCGTTTCCGAACTGCGCAAGGTTCGCGCCGGCAAGGCGGACGCCAGGGTTGCCGCCTGGGCGGACAGCGTCGACGCGGTGGATTTGTTCTTGTCCGCGATCACCATTCAGGAGTTGGAGATTGGCGTCTTGCTGGCCGAGCGTCGCGATCCGACGCAGGGAGCGATGCTCCGTGCCTGGTTCGATCACCATGTACTACCCGCTTTTGCCGGCCGCGTGCTGGCTGTGGATATTGCGATTGCTCGAAGAAGCGCGCGGCTTCATGTCCCGAATCCTCGCCCGCTGCGGGATTCGTTCATTGCGGCTACAGCAATGGTATATGGGTTGACGGTCGTGACCCGTGATGTCGGCGATTTCGAGTCCGCCGGAGTGCCGATTCTCAATCCATGGCATTGGGGATCTCACTCCGGCAAACCCATTCTCTAAACCTGAATGCCTCCCACCTACCTCGACTGCAACGCCACCACTCCCCTCGAACCTGAGGTACGGGAGATTTTGTTGCGATTTCTGACCGAGGAATTCGGCAACGAAGGCAGCCGCACCCACGAATACGGCGCGCGGGCCAAACAGGCGGTGCAAAAGGCTCGGGATCAGGTTGCCGCCGTGGTCGCGGCCCAGCGGGATGAGGTCATCTTCACCAGCGGCGCCACCGAGAGCAACAACCTCGCCATTCTCGGCCTGCGGGCGGCGGGACTGGAGCAGGGGAAACGGCACGTCATCACAGCGGCCATCGAGCACAAGGCCGTGCTGGAGCCGTGCGCCGCGCTGGAATCAGACGGCTTCGAAATCACCCGCCTGCCGGTCACCGCCGGCGGCTGGGTGGACCCGGAGGCGGTGCGCGCCGCGCTCCGGCCGGACACCTGGCTGGTCTCCATCATGCAGGCCAACAACGAAACCGGCGTGCGCCAGCCGCTGGCCGCTATCGCCGAAGTGTTGAAGGACCATCCCGCCTGGTTCCACACCGACGCCGCGCAAGGCTTCGGCAAGGATCTCGAACCGCTCCGCCATCCCCGCATCGACCTGATCAGCCTCAGCGGCCACAAGCTCCACGGACCCAAGGGCATCGGCGCCCTGATCGCCCGTCGGCGCGGCTACGCTCGCCCGCCGCTGCGCCCGCTGACCTACGGCGGCGGCCAGGAACGGGGCCTGCGACCGGGAACCCTGCCGGTCGCCCTGATCGTCGCGCTCGGCCTCGCCGCCGAAATCGCCGTGCGCGACCATGACCCGCGCCGGCAAGCGTGCCGGCGTATCCGGGAGCAGGCGTTGGCGGCCCTCATCCCGCTGGAACCTCACCTGACCGGCGATCAGTCTCAGGTCATGGATCACGTCCTCAACCTGGCTTTCCCCGGCCTCGATTCCGAAGCGCTGATGGTCGGCCTCAAGGACCTGATCGCCATTTCCAACGGCTCGGCTTGCACCTCGAGCCGCTACACCCCCAGCCACGTCCTCAAGGCCATGGGCCTGGACGACGACCGGGCCAACGGCTGCGTCCGGATCAGTTGGTGCCACCTGACCCCAAAGGTCGATTGGGATGCGGTCGCGGCCAGAATTAGCGCCCTGCGCTAACGAGGTGGCCGTTCACACCCCTAACCGTCTCGCGCCCGCTCATCGTCAGAATCGCGGCTCCAGCGCAACCTGACTCAGCAGGGAGTTCCCCACAAAGCAGTTTTCCTTGGCCTTGCGATGTAATTCCCGTACTGCGTTCTCATCGGGAATCGTTGCGCCACCGAACGTCACCTGGGGTCGCAAGGTCATCCGGGCGACCATCATCTTGCCTTTTTCATTCTTGCCAAGTTCGGCCACTGGCTCGTCCTCGTAGCGATCCACCACCAGTTTCCTAAGTGCGGCGATGGATAGAAACGTCAGCATGTGGCAACTGGACAGCGCCGCCAACAGCGCCTCCTCGGGATTGCTCATCTCGGGGTTGCCGGAATAGTCCGGCGCGGACGAGCCTTGCACGGTCTGGCCGCCGGCCAGCCGCCAAACATGGTCGCGGCTGAAGGTTTTTACGTCGAAGTCCGGCGTCGCGCGCCGCCAACTCAGGCCGATGGAAAAGCTGGACATGATGGATTCCTCACGAGCATGAAGCAAAAAACCCAGGCGTTGTGCGCTCCGTGGGCAAAAATCGTCACCGACTGGCCGGTTGCAACACCTCCAGCGCCGCCGGAGCGCAAGCATCGCCGCGCAGCGCCTGTTCCAGACCAGCGATGCGCTCGCGCAATTCGCTGTTGACCGCTTCGCGCCGGGCCAGCAGCGCCGCGCCGTCCGTCATCGGGATGGTGAATTGCACCCCGTCCCGGGAGCTGAGGCCCGCCGCGCCGCCCATCAGCCAGCCAGCGGCCAGACCGCACAGTAGAATCCCGAGCGCCGCCAAGCCCCAGATTCCGGCGCGCTGGTAGCGGGGAATCGCCGCCTCGGCGGCGTACATGGTGAACTGTGGATATTCCTGCTTGATCATGGATTTTCCTCAGCGCTCCACCGTGAAGGTGGTGACCGGCGTCACCGTGTTGGGCCGGATCGCACCTTTGAACACCGACTCCTGGCCGCCCCGGATCAGGCGCACCTGAAAGGGCGTCTCCCGGGGATTCTGCTCGTCCTTGCGCGGCGCGTAGCGCACGGCGATTTCGTAGCTTCCCGGCCCAGCCCGGCCCGCCGGCCAGAAGGCATTTTCCACCGGCCGGTTGCTCAGGCCGGCGCGGGCGGCGTTGGCATCCACGTCCAGGGCGCCGCCGCACGCGGCCGGATTGCGATAATCCAGTTGCTGGCCGGACGGGCAGCGCACCACCAGATCGAGATCGCCCGAACTGTTCCACAGCAGCGTCGCGGTAATCTCGCCGGTCGCCGCGCCAGCGGCGGACAAGCGGCTGGTGAATTCCCGGCGTTCCTCGGGAGTCGGTTCGGCTTTGACCGGCGGCTCGACCCGGGCTAGTGGTTCGGCCTTGACTGGCGGTTCGACCTGGGCCAGTGGTGGTTGCCGCAATGGCGCGACCGCCGCCGGCGCGCGCTCGGCCAGAACATCTTCCAGAGTCCGCGCGGGCGATTCCATCCCCGACGGGACGCGGGACACCGGCTTTGCCGGTAGTGAACTGGCGTTATCCGGGGAACTGACGGTACTTACCGGCGGTTGTATCACCACCACCGGCATCGTGCGATCTGGCGAGACCCACGCTTCCGTGGGAGGAACCGTCGCGCGGTCAGCGGCTGGAGCTTCCGTGGGTGAAACCGTTGCGCGGTCAATGATGGGGGCTTTGATCGCCGGCGCGCGCGGACTCTCTCCACCCGCGACGGCGACCGCGGATCGCGCCGGAACCGTACCGCTACCGCCGGGTTCCCGAATAGCGGGCGCGGCGGTGGCGGCATCCGATCCAGCGGCTGGCAACGGACACTGACCACGCCGCCCGGCGAGTTGCACCAACAGGTTTTCGAGCCGGGTCCGCAATTCCGTCTCGGTGCGTTGCACCTGGGTCAGGGCGCGCTCCAGGTCGGCGTCCGGCAATAGCCCCGATTTTTCACCCGAAGCCGGAAATAACGATGGCTGCCTCATTCCCCACCAGACGGCCGCGATCACGGCCAACAGCACGGCGAGCGCGAACACACTCCAGAAATACCGGGAACCGACCACCACGTAGCGCAGCGATGTAATGGGCGCGGACTCCGGCTCTGGCGATGAACCGGCCGCGCCTTCGATGGGATCGGGCTCCAGTTTTGGCGGAGGCAGCCGTTCGGACCCCTCCCCCCAACCCTCCCCCACCAGAGAGGAGGGAGCCTTTGCGGAACCGTCGGTGGTGGGCTCCCCCTCGCCTTCGTGGGATGAGGTTACGAGAAGGGGGTTAACGTTTACTGGCGAGAACGCCGGCTCGGGTGACGACGACGGCTCGATCAACGGCGGCGACTCGACCACGGCCTCCTGCTCCGGCGCGGCGGCAGTGGCCAGCTCGGGCATGGCGATCTCTGGCATCGCCACGTCGCGCGGCGGTTCAACCGAATTTGGCGTGGGCGGAGCGACCACTGGGCTTCGCGCCGGATCCGCCAGCATCTCCCAAGGCCGGTCCGCTACGAATCCCCAGCGGATCATCACCGGCCGACCCTCGACCAGAAACACCTCGGTTTCCGCCGGCGTGCCCAGCGCCACCCGCAGCATCGCGCCCAATTGCGCTCGACGAGGATCGTTGGAAGCGGCATAGCGCTCCGCCAGTTCCCGCCCGCGTTCCACCAGGTCATGAACTTGGGCGAGCATCGGCTGGCGCTGCTCCTCGGCCAGATCGCTCAGCGCCACCGGCGGGCGATCGGGATCACCCTCGGTGTACCAGTCAATGCGGTTGTTGACGCGATCCACCACCGGTTCGGCCAGCAAACCCGCCGCCTCCGGCCCCAGTTCGCTGGCCAGCACCGCCCGGATTTGCGGATACAGGGCGTGCAGCGGCTGGCCGAAACCGCCGGTCTCGCGCATCCCATCAAAGGAACCGCTGCTCAGGAGTACTTGGTTTTCGAGTCTATACATGCTTGGATAAGGCCTTGGAAGTTGGCTTGCGTCGAATTATAATTAAAAGTTCTCCTTGTACGCATCCACCAAATCGCCCTCCTCGTCCGGGAGCGGCCCGCCAGTCGAACGCGCCGGTTCCGTCCTGTCGCGCCCACAGCACCCAGGCGGAAAACACCCCGTAGAACAGAGTTTGCACCAGCGTCGCGCGGAAAAAGTGCTCGCCGCTTTCGCCCTCGAATTTCAAGCCCAGCGCCCGTTCCAAACCCTCGCGCAGCAATACCAGTCCCGGTAAATCGCTGGCGTTGTCCACCCAGGCGCGGGCTTCGCGGGCGTGGGACGCGAGCAACCACGCCAAATCCTGGGGATCGGTCAACGGTGCGTTGTAGCTCAGGGCGCGCGCCAGAAAATCCAGCAGACGGTCGCCGAAGCGCGCGGCAGCCTGGCGCGGCTGACGCAGCAGTTCGAGAAATTCCGCTTCGCCAGCCGCCAGTTGCAACCGCTCCAACGGGGCCATCTGGCCGGCGGCATCCCGACCAACCAGCACGAAATCGCGGTAATTGCTCACCAGCACTACGCCATAATGCTGGCCGTAACGGGTCACCTGTTCGCTGGCGGCGACGGTCAGAATCTCGTCGCGCCAGCCTTTGACTTCCACCACGCCGCGCTCCGGTTTCTGTCCCGGCAGCGGCTCGCCCTCCATGGCACCCTCGAACTGGCCAACGGCGAACAGCCCAAAATCGGGGTTGCCCGCACCGGTATTCCGCAACTGCGGCACGGCCCGGACTTGAGGATCGAGGCTTTCGCCCGCCTGATTCAGCAGGTTCTCCAACGCACCGTAATACGAAGTTTCGGCAACCCCACCGCCGGTATCGTGAATCTGGCGGAGGGTGGCGAGGTAGATTTCGAGAGGGTGAGTCACGATCCGGCTCCTGCCGGCTTCGGTTCACCAGCAACCTCCGTCTCCCGCTCGGCCAATGCCGCCGCTTCCTCGGCGCTGTGATGAACCTCACGCGCCAGCAGGGTGTAAGCCACCGGCACCACCGACAGGGTCAACAGCGTCCCTAGCAACAACCCGCCGACGATGACCCAGCCGATCTGCTGGCGGCTTTCCGCCCCCGCCCCCACCGCCAGCGCCAGCGGAATCGCGCCGAGAATGGTCGCCAGCGTGGTCATCAGGATCGGACGCAAGCGCAGCGTCGCCGCTTCCAGCACCGCCGCGCCCCGGTCCAGCCCGGTCAGCCGCAACTGGTTGGCGAACTCCACGATCAGAATGCCGTTCTTGGTAATCAGCCCCACCAGCATCACCAGCCCGATCTGGCTGTAGACGTTCAGCGTGCCACCGGTCAGGAACAGCGCCAGCAGCGCCCCGGTCATCGCCAGCGGCACCGTCAACATGATTACGAACGGCGCCACGAAACTCTCGAACTGGGCCGCCAGCACCAGGTAGATAAACAGCAGCGCCAGCACGAAAGTCACATACAAGCTGGCGCCGGATTCGCGGAACTCGCGCGACTGGCCGTCCAGCGCGGTCTGCGCGTTTTCCCCCAACACCTCGCCGGCCGTTTTATCCATGAAGTCCAGCGCCTCGCCCAAGGTGTAACCGGGAGCGATGTTGGCGGAAATGACGGCGGCGCGCAGCCGGTTGAAGCGGTTCAACTCCTTGGGCGCGACCGTTTCCCGAATTTCGACCAGATTGGCCAGTTGCACCAGTTGCCCGTCGCGGCCGCGCACGAAGATCGCGGTCAGGTCGGTCGGCTGCTCGCGGTCCCGGTCCTTGAGCTGCACCATCACGTCGTATTGCTGGCCCTCCTGTTTGAAGCGGGTCACCTGCCGCCCGCCCAGCAGTGTCTCCAGGGTCCGTCCGATGTCCTCCACGTCCGCGCCCACGGCGGCGATCTTGTCGCGCTTGAGGGCGACCGACAATTGCGGCTTGTTCAGGCGCAGATCGGTGTCCATGTTGGTCATCCCCGGATATGGCCGGGCCTTGGCCATCACCTGATCCACCTTTTTTTGCAGCTCCGGGTAACTGTTGGCCTGGATGACGAACTGGACCGCCGGATTGCGGAAGCTCTGCCCTAGCGACGGCGGGTTGATCGGAAACGCCAGCACGCCGGGCAGGCCACCGAACATCTTCGGCGCCAGTTCCTTGACGATGTCCTGCTGCTTGCGCTGGCGCTGTTCCCAGGGCTTCAGCCGCACGAACGACAGCGCGCTGGTCACCGGATTGGGCTTTTCCAGCCCCGGCGCCACGAACACGAAGTACGAACTCACCTCGGGAATAGCCTGGTAGAACCGCTCCAACTGGCGGGCGTAGCCGTCGGTGTAAGCCAGCGTCGCCCCTTCCGGCGCCACCACCACCCCGATGATCACGCCGCGGTCCTCCAGCGGCGACAACTCCGATTTTAGATGGGCGAACAGCCAGACCGCGCCGGCGCCGGTCGCGAAGAACAGCAGCACGACCAGCCAGCGCCGGTCGAGCGCATAGACCAGTGCGCCGCGATAACCACGGTTCATGGCCAGGAAAAAGCGCTCGCTGAGCTTGAACAGCCAGTTGTGCTTTTGCTCGTGACGCAGCAACTTCGAGCACATCATCGGCGTCAAGGTCAGCGCCACGAAGCCGGACACCAGCACCGCTGCCGCCACGGTGAAGGCGAACTCGGTGAACAGCCGCCCGGTGTTGCCGGTCATGAACGCCAGCGGGGTAAACACCGCCGCCAGGGTCACGGTCATCGCCACCACCGCGAAGGCGATTTCCTTTGAGCCTTGCAGCGCCGCCTTGAACGGCTGCATGCCGTCCTCGATGTGGCGGTGGATGTTCTCCAGCACCACGATGGCGTCGTCCACCACCAGGCCGATCGCCAGCACCAGC
Organism: Candidatus Contendibacter sp.; assembly: GCA_049290615.1. Classification (GTDB taxonomy): domain Bacteria; phylum Pseudomonadota; class Gammaproteobacteria; order Competibacterales; family Competibacteraceae; genus Contendibacter. Next base: position 12,620 of record JBATNZ010000183.1, on the reverse strand, counting down.
CCCAGCAAGGTCAGCGTGTTGATGGTGAAACCCAGGGCGTACAGGAAGACGAACGCGCCAATGAGGGATACCGGGATGGTCACAAACGGGATCAGCGTGGCCCGCCAGTTGCGCAGAAACAGGAAGATCACCGCCACCACCAGTACCAGCGCTTCCACCATGGTGCGATAAACCGCCTCGATGGATTTCTCGATGAAGATCGAGCCGTCATAAGCGACGGTGATCTTCATGCCTTCCGGCAGGCTGGCGGCGATGCCCGGCAGCAACCCCCGCACCGCGTTCGCCACACCCAGGGTATTGGCGGTGGACTGCTTGACCACGCCCAGCCCCACCGAAGGATTGCCGTTGACCCGCACCGCGTTGCGCTCGTCCGCCGCGCCGATCTCGGCGTAGCCGATGTCGCGCAACCGGATCGGGTAGCCCTTGGTTTCCTTGAGAATGAGATCGTTGAACTGCTCCGGGCTGCGCAGATCCGAATCGGTCAACACCGAGAACTCGCGCTGGCGCGATTCGATCCGCCCGGACGGCAGTTCGACGTTCTGCTTTTTCAGGGCGTTTTCCACGTCCTGCGGGGTCAAGCCATAGGCGGCCATCCGGTCGCGGTCCAGCCACAGGCGCATGGCGTAGCGCCGCTCGCCGGCGATGATGACGCTGGCCACGCCCGACAATGCCTGCAAGCGGTCCACAATCGTGCGGTCGGCGTAGTCGGTGATTTCCAGCGCGCTGTGCCGGTCGCTGGAAAACGCCAGCCACATGATGGCCTGGGCGTCGGCCTCGACCTTGGCAACCACCGGGTCTTTCACCTCATCCGGCAACTGGCCGCGCACCCGCGCCACCCGGTCGCGCACGTCGTTGGCGGCGGCGTCCACGTTTCGCTCCAGCGCCAGTTCGACCGTGACCTGGCTGACTTCCTCGCGGCTGACCGATTTGATGGTCTTGACGCCCTCGACGCCGGCCAGCGAATCCTCCAGCGGTTGGGTCACCTGGCTTTCCATGATCTCGGCGCTGGCGCCGGGATAGACCGTGCGCACCGACACGATGGGCGCGTCGATGTTGGGATATTCGCGCACCGGCAGGCGCAGGAACGCGATCACGCCGATCAAAATGATGGCGAGACTCATCACCGTCGCCAGCACCGGGCGTTTGATGGAGATTTCGGGCAGGAACATGATGATTTACCAGAAAATCAAGTTATTAAGCAGGAGACCGACGAGCTAATCAGCGAAAATCGACCATGGCGGAATCGCCCCGGAGCGTTCTTGCCGCCATCGCTTGAAATTCACTTTGTTCGGATCCAAGAACACAGTCCCATCACGAAGCTTGGTGGTTCCCTTCAAAACCGTTGTGTAAGTTTCCGTGCGACGAGACCCGGTCTCGGAATTTTCACGGCTGCCGAGATATTGCCAATCGGGGTCTTGTTCCATGTGGCCGTTTAGAATCGCAAACATGACATGGATAAATTGAATGCCAGAATCGGTAATTTCATAACAAACAACCGTATGCCAGCCGCTATGACCGTTGTGGCTCTCGCCGCCCTTGCCCACATTAATTGTTGCCTTGACTTCAAGTCCTACACCATTGCCGTTATCAGCAGTTTTATTGATGAGATCTGGATAGCGTTGGTCATGGTTGTGTTTGTAGGAACCGTTCGTATCCATTGCGTCTGAAAAAATATTGGATACCAGTCCGCTAAAATTGTTGCCTTGGATAAAGTCTCGAAGTGGTCGCCCTACCTCAAGCAACATATTCCTGTTGATCAGGTTGAAAATGGACTGGGTCTGGTTCATCGCCGCCTCCAGATGCGCCAGAGCCAAACCTTCTGGAAGCGGTACATCGAGGTGAAAATAAGCAGGGTTTACTTTCAGCGCTTCAAGACGTTCCACATCTTCAAATGCTTGGATGACGATGACTTTCACAGAAGACTGGAGAGCCACGGCCAGCCGCTCCAGCACTTGAATGCTGAAGTTTTCCCTGCCACGCTCCAGCGAGGATAGATATTGATAGGTGACGCCCGCCTGTGTCGCCAAGGATTCGAGAGTCAAACCACGATGCTCCCGGATAGAGCGCAGGCAAGCACCGATCAGTTCTTGAGCTTTTTTCATCGGCCCTGAGTGTATAGAATGGCGGAAAAGCCGTCTTTCAACTATAGTTGAAGCCAATGAGCTACCAAATTTTCCAGGCCGACTGTTTCGACTGGTTGCGCGACCAGCCAGCGAACTCCATTCATGGCGTCCTCACCGACCCACCTTACGGGCTGATCGAATTCTCGCGGCAAGAGCTGGACAAGCTGCGCGGCGGCAACCAGGGCGGCGTCTGGCGTATTCCGCCCACCATCGGTGGTTGCCGACGCGACCCCCTGCCGCGTTTCACCGTGCTGTCCGAGCGAGAAAAATCCAACTTGCGCGAGTACATGCGTGACTGGGGTCAGGCGCTGATGCCTGTCCTCGTTCCGGGCGCGCAGGTATTCTTGGCGGGCCATCCCATGTTGCAATATCTGGTGCAAACCGGTATGGCCGAGGCGGGGTTCGAGGTACGCGGCGCCATCATGCGGCTGTATGCGAGCTTTCGCGGCGGTGATCGTCCCAAAGGGGCGGAACAGGAATTCGCCGAAGTTTCCGTGACTCCACGCAGCGCCTGCGAGCCGTGGATGCTGTTTCGCAAACCATTAAGCGAACGCACCGTCGCGGCAAATCTGCGGCGCTGGGGAGCGGGCGGCCTGCGCCGGCTGGCGCCTGACAAACCGCTGCCGGAAGCCATCGCCAGCGGACGCACTCCGGCTATTGAAACCGCGATCAGCGACCACCCCTGTCTCAAGCCACAGCACTTTTTAAGAATATTGACGCGGGCGCTGTTGCCGCTCGGGCGCGGTGTTATCCTCGACCCCTTCCTTGGCTCCGGTTCGACCGTGGCGGCGGCGCAAGCCGTGGGCTATGACGCCATCGGGGTAGAAATCGACGCGCCCTATTTTCTCAAGGCCAGGGAACACATCCCGCGCTTGGCCACCCTTTATCCCGATTTCGTCGGCAATCATCTGGAGTTGGGACCGTCGGCCCAACCTGCTTTGTCCGACATCCCCCGCGCCCTATCTCAGACCTACCCCTTGTTTGCGGGCGGCGGCTGAATTCCCGGCGGTGGCAACACCGTCACCGCCGCCCCGTCGCGAATCTTCAACTGCCCGTCGGTCACGATCAGGTCGCCAGCCTTCAGTCCGTCGAGAATTTCCACCCGGCCGGGCCGGCGCAACCCCAGTTTCACCGGCGTCATCACCGCCTTGCCGTCCACCACCCGGTACACGAACGGGGTCTGGCCCAGCGGCACGATGGCCTGTTCCGGCGCGATCAGGGCATTCTCCCGCCGCTCCAGCACCAGATTTACCCGGGCGAACAGGCCGGGCCGCAACTTGTTGGCCTTGTTCGGCACTCGCGCCCGCAGCAACACGGTGCGGGTCTCCTGGTCCAGCGCCGGGTCGATGGCGTAGATGGCGCCCTCGAAACCCTGTTCGGGATAAGCGTCCACCCGCACCGTTAGCGTCTGGCCGGCGGCCAGCCGCGCCAAATAGGTCTCCGGCACCCGGAAATCCAGCTTCATCGCCCCCAGGCTTTCCAGATTGGCGATATCGTCACCCGGCTTGACGTAGGCGCCGGGGCTGACCAGCCGCAATCCCACCGTCCCGGCGAACGGCGCCCGGATCACGGTTTTGTCCAACCGGACCCGGTCGAGCGCCTGCGTGGCGCGCGCGGCGTCCAGCTTGGCCTTGGCTTCGTCCAGGATCTGCGGGCTGGTCAGATTCTTGCGCTGCAAATCCTGCAAACGGCGGTAGCTGGTCTCCTCCAACCCGACCTGGGCGGTGCTACCGGCCAGTTGCGCCTGGTATTCGCCCTGATCCAGGGTCACCAGCGCATCACCCTCGCTCACCGCCTGGCCCTCCTTGAAGTGGAGAGTCACCACCCGGCCGGCGATTTCCGGGCGGACCATGACCGTCTCGTCGGCCCGCAGCGTACCGACCGCCGTGACTTCGACATTGAGGGTATCGCGGATCACCGGTTCAGCCTTGACCGGCATCGGCGGCATTTCCGGAGGTTTCTGCTGGGCTAGCACCGGAACAGCCGATCCGGCCAGGAGAGTGAATGCGGCAATCAACACCGCGCGTTTCAATATGTCGTACATGAAAGTTTGCCCGCCTTGAAGAGATTCGCTGGTGGCGAAGATTACGGAAGCAGCAGCGCGCCGATAATGGCGTAAAGCAGCGCGGGCAGCAGGTTGCCGACATGAATCCGACCGATTTCCAGCAGGTTGATTCCGATCCCCAGGATCAGCAGCCCGCCGGTGGCGTTGATGGCATCCAGCACCGCCGGTTGCGACAGGAACGCCAGTTGCCCCGCCAGCAGGGTGATGCCGCCCTGCACCACCAGTACCGGCAGCGCCGAGAACATCACCCCGATGCCCAGCGACGAGGCCAGCGCGACCGAGGCCACGCCATCCAGCAGCGATTTGATCAGCAGTACGCTAGGATCGCCCACCGTGCCATCCTGGATCGAGCCGACAATCGTCATCGCCCCGGTTAGATACAGCAGGGTGGCGGTCACGAACCCTTCGACGAAGCGCTCGGAACTGGAGCGCAACGTTTGCCGCAGAGTCTCGGCCAATCCATCCAGCCGCTGCTCGATCCGCAGCAGTTCGCCGGTGACGCCGCCCAGCAGTAGACAGGCAATCGCCGACAGGGCGTGCTGCGCCTCCAGCGCCATGCGCAGACCGATGGCGACCACCGCCAGCCCCAGCGCCTGCATCAAAATGGTTTTAATATGCCCCGGCAGCCGCGACCCGGCGATCAGGCCGATGGCGCTGCCCAAAACCACCGCGCCGGTATTCACCACAGTGCCCATCACGGCCCTTTCCCCCCAACAGTCACCACGCTTTCACCCATTGCGCTCACCCGAGCAACATTTTGGTTCCAACCAGCGTCAGAAAAACCGCGAATACCTTTTTCAGGGTTTCGGTCGGTAGCGTGTGCGCCAGCTTCGCCCCCAGCGGGGCCGACAGCATGCTGGCGGCGGCAACACCGGCCAGCGCTGGGCCGTATACATAGCCGAGACTCCCGGACGGCAGACCGGCGGCGTTCAGGCCGGTCACGACGAAACCGATGGACCCGGCCAGGGCGATGGGCAGGCCGCAGGCGGCGGAGGTCGCCACCGCCTGCCGCATCGTCGTGTTGTACCAGGTGAGGAACGGCACGGTCAGCGAACCGCCGCCGATGCCGACGATGGCCGACATCCCGCCGATGACCCCGCCGGTCGCCATCATGCCGGCCGCGCCCGGCAGACCACGATGCGGGGCCGGCTTGGCGCCGAAGGCCATCTGCGCCGCCACCGCCAGCACGAACACCGCGAAGACCTTGCTCAGAACCGCGCTGGGCAGCGCATCGGCCACCGCCGCCCCCAGCCAGGCGCCGATCACGATGCCCGGCGTCAGCCGCCAAACCACCGGCCACAGCACCGCGCCCCGCTGGTGGTGGGCGCGCACCGAGGAAATCGAAGTGATCACAATCGTCGCCAGCGAGGTGCCGATGGCCAGATGCATGACGATGGCATCGTTCATCTGCTGGCCGTGAAAGATCCAGGCCAGCACCGGCACGATGATCAGGCCGCCACCCACGCCGAGCAGGCCGGCCATGACGCCGGCGAACGCGCCCAGCATCAAATACAACAACAGGGTTGGTAACAGGGATTCCAAGGCGGGATTATCCTTTTGTGGCCATTGGCCGGTGAGAAGCGCGCGGCGAATCTATGGTAAATTTCACCACGAAACAGTCGCCGCCCAAGGCGGCTATTGTAAGGGCGGAGCGCCGGGCATGTCCCCGTCCCGATTACGAGAATACCGTGGCGTCGGTTCGCTGCGGGCGACATAAGAACAGCGAGGAGCAGTCACAGGCATGAACATCAAATCCATCTGCGTGTTGGGCGGTACCGGTTTCGTCGGGCGGCATCTGGCGACGCGACTGGCCAACCGGGGCTATCAGCTCAAGGTGCTGACCCGGCATCCGCAACGGCACCGGGACATCGAAGTCTTGCCCGACGCGCGACTGGTCGGGGCCGACATTCACGATCCGACGGTGTTGCAGGCGCAATTCGCCGGCTGCGACGCCGTCATCAACCTGGTGGGCATCCTGCACGAATACTCGGGCCAAACCTTCGCCGCCGTTCATGCCGAGTTGCCGGGCAAGGTTGCGGACGCCTGCCGGGCGGCCGGGGTCAAGCGCCTGCTACACATGAGCGCCCTGCGCGCCGACGCCGCCCAGGGTCCGAGCCAGTATCTGTCCACCAAGGGCGCCGGCGAACAGCGAGTCATGCAGGCGCAAGGACTGGCCGTCACCTGCTTCAAGCCGTCCATCATCTTCGCGCCGAACGACAATTTCTTTAACCAGTTCGCCAACCTGCTCAAGCGCACCCCGGTGCTGCCGCTGGCCTGTCCGGATTCCCGCTTCGCGCCAGTCTACGTCGGCGACGTGGCGGAAGCCTTCGAGAAAGCGCTGGAGGACGACGCGACCGTCGGCCAGAGCTACGAGTTGTGCGGACCGCGCGTTTATACCTTCAGGGAACTGGTCGAAAATACCGCCCGGATGCTGGGTTTAAAGCGGCGGGTGGTCGGCCTGCCGGATGCGCTGGCGCGGTTGCAGGCCAAGATTTTCGGGATGCTGCCGGTGAAGCTTTTCACCACCGACAACTATCTGTCCTTGCAGGTGGACAGCGTCTGCAACTGCAACGGTCTGGAGGCGCTTGGCATCACCCCGCGCTCGGTCGAGGGCATCATGGGGCCATACTTCGGCAACCAGGCCCAGCGCCAGCGCTACGATGCCTTGCGCCAGGCCGCCGGCCGGGATTAAAAGCCCCCCTCCGTCAGGCATCGCCGGCGGCGCGGCCCGCGCCGGCCGCCCGTGTTCTCTCACCGATCCGACCCGCCATGAACCCAGTCCTGACCATCGCCAAGCGCGCCGCCCTGAGCGCCGGCCGCATCCTGCTCCGCCATTTCGACCATCTCGAACGGCTGACCGTCACCACCAAGCAGCGCAGCGATTTCGTCAGCGAGGCGGATGTCCAGGCCGAGCGCGAAATCATCCAGACCTTGCGCAAGACCTACCCCAGCCACGGCATTCTGGCCGAGGAAAGCGGCGAACAGCCAGGCCAGGACGATTACCAGTGGTTCATCGACCCGCTGGACGGCACCACCAACTTCCTGCACGGCATCCCGCACTTCGCCATCTCCATTGCCTTCCGCCACCGGAACCGGCTGGAAGCCGCGCTGGTCTACGACCCGATCCGGCAGGAGATGTTCGTCGCCTCGCGCGGGGAAAGCGCGCAGGTGAACGACCGGCGCATCCGGGTCAGCAACGTCATTCCGATGGAAAACGCCCTGCTCGGCACCGGTTTCCCGTTCCGCCATCCCCAGCATCAGCCGGCGTATCTGGGTTTCTTCAACACGCTGATGGGCCGGTGCCTGGAAATCCGCCGCGCCGGCGCGGCCTCGCTGGATTTGGCCTACGTGGCGGCCGGGCGGTTGGACGGCTACTGGGAGCTTGGCCTCAAACCCTGGGACATGGCCGGCGGCGCGCTGCTGGTGCTGGAAGCGGGCGGGCTGGTCGGCGACTTCGCCGGCGGCAACAACTTCCTGCAATCGGGCAACATCGTCGCCGGCAACCCCAAAGTGTTCAAGGCGCTGCTGCAGGAGATGCAGCCGCACCTGACGCCGGAACTGGCGCGTTAGCGGCGGAACCCCGAGGTGATCGGATAGCGCCGGTCCCGCCCAAAAGCGCGCGGGGTGATCCTAACGCCGGGCGCGGCCTGTCGGCGTTTGTACTCGTTGACGATCACCAGCCGCGCTACCCGCTCCACCGTCGCCCGATTGAAACCGGCGGCGATCACTTCCTCCACCGAGCGGTCCTCCTCCACATAGCCGCGCAGGATGGCGTCCAGTACCTCGTAGGGCGGCAGGCTGTCCTGATCGGTCTGGTCCGGCCGCAGTTCGGCCGAGGGTGGCCGGTCGATGACCCGTTGCGGAATCACCGGCGCCCGCCGGTTGCGCCAGGCCGCCAGCCGGTAAACCATCGTCTTCAGCACATCCTTGATCGGGGCGAAGCCACCGGCCATGTCGCCGTACAGGGTGGAATAGCCCACCGCCGTTTCGCTCTTGTTGCCGGTGGTCAGCACCATCTTGCCGGTCTTGTTGGAAATCGCCATCAGCAGCACACCCCGGCAACGGGCCTGGATGTTTTCCTCGGTGCTGTCCGGCGGCAGTCCAGCCAGCACCGGTTGCAGGATGCCGAGAAACGATTGAAACGCCGGTTCGATCGGCATCAGGCGATACTTCACCCCCAGCGCCCGCGCTTCTGCTTCAGCATCGGTGTTGCTCATGTCGGCGGTATAGCGCGAGGGCATCAGCACCGCTTCCACCCGCTCCGCGCCCAGGGCATCCACCGCGATGGCCAATACCAGCGCCGAATCAATGCCGCCGGACAACCCCAGCACCACGCCGGGAAAGCCGTTCTTGCTCACGTAATCGCGCACGCCCAACACGATGGCCCGATAGATCGCCTCTTCCTCGTCCGGCTCCTCGGCCATCGCGCCAGGGATCGGCTCCACGACCGGGCCGACGGTGAAATCCACCGGATACAGACCTTCGGCGCAGAACGGCGCGCGCTGGATCAACGCGCCGCGCCCGTTCACCACCATGGAGCCGCCATCGAACACCAGTTCGTCCTGCCCGCCGACCAGATTGACGTAAACGATGGGCCGGCCACATTCCGCCACCCGCTGGCGCAAAACCTCCAGACGCGACTGCCCCTTGCCGGCGTGGAATGGCGATGCGTTGAGGTTGAGCAACACCTGCGCGCCGGCGGCGGCGGCTTGCCGCACCGGCCCAGGCCGCCACACGTCCTCGCAGATGGTGATGCCAACCCGGACGCCCTTGATCGTCGCCACGGCCGGTTCCGTGCCCGCCACGAAATAGCGCTTCTCGTCGAACACGCTGTAATTGGGTAGCAACTGCTTGTAATAAACCGCGTGGATAGCGCCGTCGCCGACCGCGGTCGCCGCGTTGCGCAGTCCTTCCGGGGTTGCGGCGGGATAACCGACGACGGCGACGATTCCCTGAATTTCGGTGCGCAACCGCTGCACCGCCGGCTCCACCTGGCGCACGAAGCCAGGACGCAGCAACAAATCTTCCGGCGGATAGCCAGTGACGGTCAGTTCCGGGAATACGATGACGTCCGCCCGTAGCCGGTCGCGGGCGTCAAGGGCGGCGGCAATGATTTTGTCGGTGTTACCCTTGATGTCGCCGACCAGGAAATTGAGCTGGGCCATGACGACCCGGAGGGAGGAAGAATCAGCGAGCATGGCGATTTTACCTGAGAGGCGTTTTTGGACAGCCTCTGGCGAGCTAAGCGATTGAAAAACAACCCTCACCCCTGCCCCTCTCCCACCTGCGGGCGAGGGGTTTTTAGACAGTCTCCAAGAATGCGGGACGGATTAAAACACAACGGCGCAGGACCTTTGGGTTGACCTCTACATGACCACACGATAGATCATATACTGACCGCGAGTATCCCACCGGAGCGCGTCATGCCCAACCGTTTGAGCATCATCCTGCCCGCCAAAAACGAGGCGGCCAATCTAAAGCCACTGCTGACCCAATTGACGGCGCAATATCCGACGGTGGAGATGATCGTGGTGGATGATGGCTCGACCGACGGTACCGCCAGCTTATGTCAGGCACACGGGGTTCGGAGGATTCGTCATCCGTACTCGCTGGGCAATGGCGCGGCGGTCAAAACCGGTGCGCGCGTCGCTACCGGCGAGGTGTTGGTATTCATGGACGGCGACGGACAGCACGATCCGGCTGATATTGCGCGCCTGCTGGCCAAACTGGACGAAGGCTACGATATGGCCGTGGGCGCACGGCGAGATCATTCGCAGGCCTCATGGGGACGAGGGTTGGCGAATCGAATTTACAACCGGCTGGCCAGTTGGATGACAGACCGCCCGGTGCTGGATTTAACCTCGGGGTTCCGCGCGGTGCGGGCGAATCAGTTCCGGGAGTTTCTATACCTGTTGCCCAATGGGTTTTCCTACCCGACCACTATTACCATGGCGTTTTTTCGCAGCGGCTATCCGGTGGCCTATGTGCCGATTGTCGCCGGTCAGCGCGGGGGCAAGAGTCATCTACGCCCCATGCGGGATGGGGTGCGATTTCTGTTGATCATTTTCAAGGTGGGTACGCTGTATTCGCCGCTCAAGCTGTTTTTTCCAATCAGCATGGGATTTTTCCTGTTGGGCCTGGGGTACTACGCGCATACCTTTATGACGCAGGGACGCTTCACCAACATGGGGACGCTGCTATTCATCGTCGCGGTGTTGGTGTTCCTGATGGGGTTGGTGTCGGAGCAGATCACCAGTCTGTTCTATCAAAAAACCGACCCAGGGCGGGAGCAGTCGGGCGGGAGTGGCGATGAAGCGCGATAGCCGGTTCCACCGACTCTTTCCAGACGTTCCCAACCTTAGCATTCGATTTGAAGATAGCTCGAAGGAGCGGTGTTAATGACCCATCGAGCGCGCGAACTGGCGGTTAGACCATCCAGAAAATACCGCCAAACCCACCATTACGGCGGCGGCGCCGCCAGCACCTCGCGGCTGCCATTGGTTTGTACCGGTCCCACCACGCCCGCTGTCTCCATCTCCTCGACCAGCCGCGCCGCCCGGTTATAACCGATGCGCAATCGGCGCTGCACCCCGGACACCGAGGCCCGCCGCGATTCGGTCACGATGCGCACCGCCTCGTCGTACAGCGGATCGCTCTCCCCACCCCGCCCGCCGCCACTGTCGGCATCCTCCACGCCATCGGCTTCCTCGCGCGGCTCGGCCAACACGTCGTCGATATAGTCCGGAGCGCCGGTTTGCCGCAGATAGTCCACCACTCGCGGAACCTCGTGATCGTCCACGAACGCGCCATGCACCCGCTGTGGCAGCCCGGTGCCTGGCGGGAGATACAGCATGTCGCCATGGCCCAGCAGTTGCTCCGCGCCCATCTGGTCGAGAATGGTGCGCGAATCCACCCGCGACGACACCTGAAACGCGATTCGGGTCGGGATGTTGGCCTTGATCAGCCCGGTGATCACGTCGACCGACGGCCGCTGGGTGGCCAGAATCAGGTGGATGCCGGAGGCGCGCGCCTTCTGCGCCAACCGCGCGATCAATTCCTCCACCTTCTTGCCGACGATCATCATCATGTCGGCCAACTCGTCGATGACCACCACAATGAACGGCAGCGGCTGCAGCAACGGAGTTTCGCCCGAAAAACCGCCCTCTCCCGGTTTCCAGAACGGGTCGGTGATCCCCTCGCCCGCCGCTTGCGCATCGGCGAGCCTGCGGTTGAAGCCGGCGATGTTGCGCACCTTCAGCGCCGCCATCAGCCGGTAGCGGCGGTCCATTTCCACCACGCACCAGCGCAGGGCATTGGCCGCTTCCTTCATGTCGGTGACCACCGGGGTCAACAGATGCGGGATGTCCTCGTACATGGACAGTTCCAGCATCTTCGGGTCCACCAGGATCAGCCGGACCTCGTGGGGCGCGGCCTTGTACAGCAGGCTGAGCAGCATGGCGTTGATCGCCACCGACTTGCCGGAGCCGGTGGTGCCAGCCACCAGCAGGTGCGGCATCTTCGCCAAATTGGCCACCACCGGATTGCCGCCGATGTCCTTGCCCAGCGCCAGGGTCAAGGGAGACGCCGCCTGATCGTAGACCGGTGATTCCAATACCTCGCGCAGGTAAACGATCTCGCGGTGCTGGTTGGGGATTTCCAGCCCGATCACCGACTTGCCGGGGATGATTTCCACCACCCGCACGCTGATCACCGACAGGCCGCGCGCCAGATCCTTGGCCAGGTTGCTGATCTGGCTAACCTTCACTCCCGGGGCTGGCTCGACCTCGAAGCGAGTGATCACCGGCCCTGGCTCCACCGCCACTACCTTGACCACGATGCCGAAATGCCGGAGCAGGATTTCCACCCGCCGCGACATGTGATCCAGCATTTCCGGGGAATAACCGGCGGTGCGGGCAGCGGGCGGGTCGAGCAAGTCCAGTGGCGGTAGCGGATACGGCGCGACCGGCGCTGGCGGCGCGACCCGGCGCACCATGACCGCCATCTTGGCCGCGGCGGCGACGGGCGCCAGCGCCGAGATCGAGGCTGGCGGTTGAAACGCCGACACCGACCGTGGAACCACGGTCAGCTCGGGCGGAAAATCGAGCGGGAACGAATCGTCGGCATCCAGATCGCCATCATCAGCGTCAAGATCCGCCTCGAATGCCGCCCACGGCGCCGGAGAGACCACGGGCGGGTGGAGCGGCGGCGCAACCACCGACGTCAGAGGATCATTCGAAGCGGCGGCGGTCAATCCCAAGTCGAGTACTGGCGGCAATGATGTGGGTGGAGCCACCACCGGCGACGCGGGTGCGGCCACGGGCGCCGCGACCAGACGCGAAATCACCGGCTGGCTACCAGCCACGGCGGGCGCGACGGTCGGCACCAGCGTCAAGTCTGACGCGATCGGCGGCTGCCAGTCCGTGATCGGCGGC
>JBATNZ010000182.1:0-23696 GCA_049290615.1 Candidatus Contendibacter sp. | reverse complement strand
ATACCGGGGAACCGACCGCGCCATTGCAGCCGGATCTGGTGGCGGCGCGGGATGCCGGTTTCGCTATCAGCCGCCGCGAGATCAGCCTTGAGGCCTACCGTCGCTTCGCCGAGGCCTCGGGCCGGGCCGCGCCGGAGCCAGGGCCAGGCGTGGGGCGCGACAGTCCAGCGCGGGTGACCTGGCGGGAGGCGATGGATTACGCCGCCTGGCTCGCCCGCCAGACCGGCCATGCCTACCGGTTGCCGACCGAGGCGGAATGGGAGTACGCCGCCCGGGCTGGACTCGGCGCTTACGATCCCAGTGGCCAAAGCCGGGAATGGACCTGCTCCGAGTATCGCGCGGAATACGAGGGCCAGGAACGGCGCTGCGCGGCACGCCTGCCGGAAGCCGTGGCGATTCGCGGTAGCAACTGGCGGGCCGGGGCTGACCCGCTCAGTGACGATCTGGGTTTTCGGCTGGCGCGGGAGCCTTAGAGGCGTTTTTATACAGCTTCTCTAGCGACGTTATCTGTCGCCACATCCGTTTATCCTGTCGTTCAAACTGGGTTTACAAGGATTGTGGCGATATCGAAGTTTGCAGATCACTGCCAGGAATCGACCCAGCAGTTCGGCGATCCGTATGAAGAGGTACATCGTTGGCTTGATGAATTCCAGGGCACCGAGCGCTACCGAATGCGGCACCGGCGGGTGAGACATCATGAAGCTGGAATCCAGGAGGCGATTCGAGTGAGGCTGCGATGGCTTTGCAAGCGAACATTGCCGTGGCTGAAGCCTGGGAGGGCTGTATTCCGCTATCGAGGGAGAATCGCGAGCGTTTTCAAAGCAAAATTGCGTAGGAATTAGCTTTGACGAAAGTCTCGGTGATCGCCTGCGGGTATCCGTATGGCTGATTATTCCGGCGCATCGAGCTTGATGCTGTGAGGGGAATACGATTATGACCGCACTTACCCAGTCATTTTATACACCGGAACAATATCTGGCCTTGGAACGTCAGGCCAATTATAAAAGCGAGTATGTCAATGGCAGTATTTTTGCGATGGCCGGCGCCAGCAAGGAGCATAATCAGATTGCGTTTAATATCGCTGGGGAATTGCATGGTCAACTGAAAAATCGCCCCTGTCTGGCGTATGTCAACGATTTGCGGGTCAAGGTCAACGCCACCGGTTTGTATACCTATCCCGACGTGGCGGCGCTGTGCGGTGAACCCCAGTTCGAGGATGAACAGATGGATACACTGCTGAATCCATCCGTCATCATCGAAATTTTATCTCCAAGCACCGAAGCGTATGACCGGGGTGATAAATTTGCTCACTATCGCCGTTTGCCATCGCTGATGGAATATGTGTTGATTGCTCAGAATAAGGTCAGGGTCGAGCACTACATCCGGCAGGATAATAAATGGGTGCTGACAGAAATGGATAGCCTGGATGAAACGCTTTGTCTGGCTTCGATCCAGTGCGAAATCCCGTTGCGGGAGATTTATGCCAAGGTGGATTTACCCGTGGTCAGGCATAAACCTCAATGAATTCAATTGATGAGCGCGGTTTAGGCGGCTTTTTCTGAAAGGGGCTTGACAGTTAATTGCCGCTGGTTGGCTTGCCACAAATCGTAGGCGTTCTGTAGCCGGAGCCAATGCGCAGCATCGGGTTTACTGAACACACGCTCCAGCCTGAGCGCCATTTCTGCCGTCAGTGGGCCACGCCCGTTGACAATTTTCGACAGGCTGGTGCGGCTAACTCCTAATCGATCAGCCGTCTCGGTCAGTGACAAATTAAGCGATTTAATGATGAGTTCGCTTAAGATTTCGCCGGGATGGGCGGGATTGTGCATAGCCATTGAGTATTCTCAGTGATAATCTTCATAGTTGACCAATTCGGGCTGGCGGTCAGAAAACCGGAACGTCAACCGCCAATTACCGCTGACTTTAACAGCCCATGTTCCCTTACGATCCCCTTTAAGCGGATGCAGCGCCAGACCGGGAAGATCCATATCAGCCGATTTTTCTGCTTGATCAAGGTTGGACAAAATTAGCCGCAAACGATTTGCATGAGGTGCTGATATGCCGGCAGTGCTGCCGGTGCGATAGAATTGCTCCAATCCTTTGTGCAGAAAACTTTTAATCATGAGTAACCTGAACTTCGTCGGAGCTATCAGGTTGCCGTCAGCAAGAGAAGGTTGGATTGAGCGGAAATCCAACCTATGCGATTGCAGCCAAACTTTTTTTCAACCGGGCGGCGGCTTCCTGCGACAACGCAACTGGAACAAACCACTCTGCCGGGTACAGATAATCTTCGCCGCTTTCATCCACGATTCTTATCCAGTCGCCTTCGGTGGCCAACACTTCATAGCATTTGCTCAAGAGCAGATCGTCCGCGCTGAAATCGCCAAAGTCAGCAGTATTGACACAGACTACGAATTGATTTGCTTGCATGTTCATAACCATTGTTTGACTTTCAATTTGACCTTGCTAATGCCGTGCGCTTTGTACCAGTGGATTTCAGCCAGACTACTTCATCTGCAAGCACCGAAGCGTATGACCTGGGTGATAAATTTGCTCACTATCGCCGTTTGCCATCGCTGATGGAATATGTGTTGATTGCTCAGAATAAAGTCAGGGTCGAGCACTACATCCGGCAGGATAACAAATGGGTGCTGACAGAAATGAATAGTCTGGATGAAACACTTTATCTGGCTTCAATCCAGTGCGAAATCGCGTTGCGGGATATTTATGCCAAGGTGGATTTAGCCATAGTCAGGCATGAACCTCAATGAATTCAATGGATGAGCGGGGTTGAGGAAGTCGGTGTCCCTGTTCCATGATATCCTCAAGGTGAAATTCCACGGCTTCCTCAATAAGTTGTAATACTTCTTCGCGGGACTCTCCAGCGGCGATACAACCCGGAACATCCGGGACGTAAGCCCCAAAGCTGGTAGGGCCTTCTTCAATGACGACTAAATAACGCATGTCGAACCTCCTATTTCTTTAGACCGGCTTGCTTCAAAACGCTGTTTAGCGTATCTGGCGGGACATCAATACTTGGCTTTCCTGACACGGTAACGGTTCCTGATTTTGTCGGATGGTGAAATTGCCGATGGCTCCCACGTTGCCGGACTTGTATCCAGCCATCGGATTCAATCAGCGCAATCACCTCCTTGACTTTCATGGCGTTGCCTAGTTTCGATCCATTGCGAAATCTCGCTGCGGGAACTCTATGATAAGGTAGACTTCCCGCAGCAAGGACAACCTGAAAAATCTTAACTTGCTCCAGACCTATCAACAGGATTGAGATATTTCCTGACTTTCGCTCATTGTTTTTGTAAGCAATTGATTTTTATAGGCATAAATTTTGCTTTAACCAAAGGATAGCCTACTTAAGATTATGAATATAAAAGATTTTTTGGAGCTACCGAAATCATGGATAGATCATTACAGCCCAAGCTGATTCATCCTGTCAACGTAAACCCCCCGCCGATACGTCTCTCACCGCATCGGCGGCAAGTCTTACAGCATCTACTCCACCGCCGTTGCCTGCGCCAGCGGCCCGGTCGGCCCATGTTCCACGATGCTCGACTTCTTGAGAAACAGACCGAGAATCAACGCGGCGGCCAACACCACAAACCATAGCACAAAGATCATCCCCATCCCCAACGTCGCGCCCAGCGCCGCGCCGGCCTTTTGCGCCTGCGTCGTCGCCCGGTCGGCGACCTGTCCCGCGTTCACCATGCCGGCAATCGCGCCCGCCGCCACAGTCAGCGTCCAGAACAACGCAAAGTTCTTGATCACGTTCCAACCGGTACCGCCTTCCCGCACTTCGCCCACCTTCAGATTCCGCTTGGCGAAATACACGGGCAACACCACTGGGCCGAGCACCAAGGTCGCGGCGGGCCAGCCAATCGGATGGTTCATCCGCTTTTTGGCGTCGATAAACACCCAAATCGCGAAAGCCAGATACAACACGAAGTACCACATGCACAATCCTCCCCTTGCTCTACGCAAACGACGCTCGATCAAACTCCCGCACTATTCGCCATCCATGCGACAATGAGCGTCGTCTGCCGCCGTCTATCCGCCGAACCGCCATGCCCGACCGAAAGTCCCACGAGACCGCACTGCGTCTGATCGAAACCCTGCGCCTGGTGCCGCGCTATCCCAAAGTCATCACCAGTCAGGAACTGCGTGACCGGCTGGCGGTGCGCGATTTCAAGGTGGATGTCCGTACCATCCAACGCAACCTCAACAACCTCTCCCGCTACTACCCCCTCTGCAACAACGAAAAAAAGTCGCAGGGTTGGTGCTGGATGCAGGAAGCGGCGATTGCCGACCTGCCCAGCATGGACCCGGCCACGGGGCTGGCTTTCCGGTTGGCCAGCCTGCATCTCGCGCCCTTGCTGCCGGCGACGCTGCTCGCCAAGTTCGATCCCTACCTGAAAGCCGCCGACCGCGCGCTGGGCGATAGCGACCTCACCTATCGCTGGGCCGATAAGGTGCGCATGGTGCCGAACGGTTTGGCTTTGCGCCCGCCCACTGACAATGCCGAGATCATGGCGACCGTCGGCGAAGCGCTGTTGCGGGAATGCTGCTTCGCGGCCCGCTATCGCAATCAGATCGGCGAGGAACGGCATTTCCAGCAGGTACATCCGCTGGCGCTGGTGCTGCGCGGGCCGGCGCTGTACCTGCTGGCCACGCTCGACGATTTCGACGATGTTCGACAACTGCGAGTCCACCGCTTCCTGAGCGCGGACTTGCGGCCCGAGCAACCACGCCGGTTGCCCGAAGGCTTCGACCTCGACGCCTACATCCGCGCAGGTGGCTTTGAATATCCCGAAGGCGAGCCGATTCAACTGGTGGCGCTGTTCCAGCGCGGCGCGGCCCGACACCTGGACGAAACGCCGCTGAGCGACGATCAGCGGATCGTGGACGAGGACGACGGGCGAGTGCGTTTGACCGCCACGGTCAATGACACGCAACTCTTGCGCTGGTGGTTGCTGGGGTTTGGGGCCGGGGTGGAAGTGCTGGAACCGGCTACGTTGCGCCAGGAAATGGCCGATACCGCCCGGCGGATGGCTTGGCGTTACGTGTAGGAATCATTGCGGATACCGCGTCATTTCCAGATAACCCTGCCCGCCGACCACCCGGTCGCCCGCCTGTCCGCTTACCACGACCGCGCCTTCCCAGTAATGGACCGTCAGCCGCATTTCCTGATCGGCGACTTGCGGCGTGATCGTTCTTCGTCACTATCAGAGAGGAGTCTTGATAACGGCCATGCCCCTATCGGCGGCCTCCGAACGATGAATGGAGAATCGCGCCGCGCGGCGCAGGCCCGCTTCCTTGACCAGCGCGTACAGCGCCGGAATCACAATCAGCGTCAACACCGTTGACGAGATCATGCCACCGACCATTGGCGCGGCGATGCGGCGCATTACTTCCGATCCGGCGCCACTGCTCCACAGAATCGGCAACAAACCGGCCATGATCGCCACCACCGTCATCATTTTAGGACGCACCCGCTCCACCGCGCCCTCCATCACCGCCGCGTAGATGTCGCTCACGGTCAACGGCTGGCCTTCCGCTTCGCGCTGGCGGCGCAAGGCGGCGAGGGCGTGGTCCAGATAAATCAGCATGATCACCCCGGTTTCCGCCGCGACTCCGGCCAGCGCGATAAACCCGACCGCCACCGCCACGCTCAGGTTGTAACCGAGCGCGTCCATCAGCCAAATCCCGCCGACCAGAGCGAAAGGCAGGGCCAGCATGACGATCAGCGTCTCGGTCAGCCGGCGAAAATTGAGGTAGAGCAGGACAAAGATAATGAGCAGGGTAAAAGGCACCACGATGATTAGCCGGGCTTTAGCGCGTTCCATGTACTCGAATTGCCCGCTCCAGGCGACGTAATACCCCGACTTGAACTGCACTTGCTGGCGCACCGCCTGCTGGGCGTCGGCGACATAGCCGCCAATATCGCGGCCACGAATATCCACAAAGATATAAGCCGACAGCAGGGCGTTTTCAGTGCGGATGCTGGGTGCGCCCTTGCCGAGACCGATGCTCGCCACCTGCCCCAGCGGAATCATCGCCCCGCCCGGCACGGGAATCAGCACTTGGGCAATCGCCTGTGGATCGGCGCGCAAATCGCGGGGATAGCGGACGTTGACCCCGAACCGCTCCCGCCCCTCGACGGTGGTGGTCACCGTCTCCCCACCCAGCGCGGTCGCAATGACCTCCTGCACCTCGCCGATGCCCAGACCGTAACGAGCCAGCTCCGCCCGATCCGGTTCGATGTTCAGGTAATAGCCGCCGGTGATGCGTTCGGCGTAGGCACTGGTCGTGCCGGGCACCGTCTTGACGACGATTTCAATCGCCTTGGCCAGTCGCTCCAGTTCGGCGAGATCATTGCCGAATACCTTGATGCCTATCGGAGTGCGGATACCGGTCGAGAGCATGTCGGTCCGCGCCTTGATCGGCATGGTCCAGGCATTGCTGATGCCGGGAATTTGCAGCGCCTGGTCCAGCTCGGCAATCAGCGCGTCCACGGTCAAGCCTGGTCGCCACTCACTTTCCGGCTTCAGGTTGATCACCGTTTCAAACATCTCCAGTGGCGCGGGATCGGTTGCCGTCGCCGCTCGTCCGGCCTTGCCCAACACCGAGGCGACTTCCGGGAAGGTTTTGATGATGCGGTTCTGGGTCTGCATGATTTCGGCCGCCTTGGTCACCGACAGGCCCGGCAAGGTGGCGGGCATGTACAGCAGGGTTCCCTCGTTGAGGGTCGGCATGAATTCACTGCCCAGCCGGCTGGCCGGATAGTAGGAAGCCGCCAGAATGAGCAGCGCCAGCAGGATCGTCAGTTTTTTCCAGCGCATGACCCCGGCGATCAGCGGGCGATACGCCCAGATCAGAAAACGGTTAAGCGGGTTGCGATGTTCGGGAACAATCTTGCCGCGAATGAACAACACCATTAGCGCCGGTACCAGGGTGATCGACAGCAGCGCCGCGCCGGCCATGGCGAAGGTCTTGGTGTAGGCCAGCGGTTGAAACAGCCGCCCTTCCTGCGCTTCCAGGGTGAACACCGGCAGGAAGGAGACCGTGATGATCAGCAGGCTAAAGAACAGCGCCGGTCCGACTTCCCGGGCCGCTTCGACCATGATGGTGACCCGCGAAGCACCAGGCGCGGCCCGTTCCAGATGTTTGTGAGCGTTTTCAATCATTACAATCGCGGCGTCCACCATCGCGCCAATGGCGATGGCGATCCCGCCCAGACTCATGATGTTGGAATTCATTCCCAACAGTCGCATCACGATAAAAGCGATGAGGATGCCGACCGGCAGCATCAAAATCGCCACCAGCGCGCTGCGCACATGGAACAGGAAGACAATGCACACCAGCGCGACGATCAGGCTTTCCTCAAGCAAGGTGTTTTTCAGCGTCTCGATAGCGCGATGGATCAGGTCGGAGCGGTCATAGACCGGCTCGATGGTCACGCCTGCCGGCAGGCCGCTGGCGATTTCGGCCAGCTTGGCCTTGAGGTTGTGGATCACGTCCAGCGTGTTCGCGCCGAAGCGGGCGACGGCAATCCCGCTGACTGCCTCGCCCTCCCCGTTCAATTCGGTCAGTCCCCGTCGCTCGTCCGGCCCCATTTCGACCCGCGCCACATCGCGCAGCAGCACCGGCACCCCGCCCTCGGCCTTGAGTACCAGTTGCTCCAAATCGGCGGCTCCGCGTAAATAGCCCTTGCCGCGCACCATGTATTCGGTTTCCGCCAACTCCACCACCCGCCCGCCGACATCGCGGTTGCTGGTGCGGATGACTTCGCTGACTCGCATCAATGGAATGCCGTAGGCTTGCAGCTTGCGCGGGTCGACCACCACTTGATATTGCTGGACAAAGCCGCCCACGCTGGCGATTTCGGCGACCCCTTGCGCCTTGGTGAGCTGGTAGCGGATAAACCAGTCCTGCAAAGTTCGCAGTTCCGCCAGGGTGCGTTGTGCGCCAAGCACGACATACTGATAAACCCAACCGACGCCGGTCGCATCCGGCCCCAGACTGGGCGTGACTCCAGTCGGCAACCGTCCGGCGGCGAAGTTGAGATACTCCAGCACCCGCGACCGCGCCCAATACAGGTCCGTGCCGTCCTCGAAGATCACGTAGACGAAGGACGCGCCGAAGAACGAGAACCCCCGCACCACTTTGGAACGGGGCACGCCCAGCATCGCGGTACTGAGTGGATAGGTGATCTGGTCCTCGACCACCTGCGGCGCCTGACCGGGATATTCGGTGTAGATGATGACCTGGGTATCCGAGAGATCGGGCAGCGCATCAAGCGGGGTGTGGAGAACTGCGTAGACGCCGCCGACCACGACTAGCGCGGTCAGCAACAACACCAGAAACAGGTTGCGGGCGGAAGCCTCGATGATGCGGCCGAGCATGTCAGTGGCTCCCGTGGACGTGAGCCGGTGACGCCGGGGTCATGCTCCCCTCTCCCTGGGGGAGAGGAGTTGGGGGTGAGGGTTGTTTTTCCGAAGGGGCCGGGGTGGAGGGGATTGAAGTTGAGGGCTGCCCACCGAAGCTGCCCAGCGCCGCTTTCAAATTGCTTTCGGCGTCGATCAGGAAATTGGCCGATACCACCACCCGCTCGCTCTCGGCGAGTCCCTCCAACACCTGCACGTACTCATCGCCCCGCAGGCCCAATCGCACTTCCCGCGGCTGATAGCGGCCCTCCCCCAATTCGACCAGCACCACTGGCCGGGCGCCGCTGCCGAGTACCGCCGAGGTGGGGATGGTCAAAACCGCTGCCTTGTCATGGCTGGCGGCCAGTTCGACGCTGGCGTACATGGCCGGGCGAAGACGGCCTTTGGGGTTCGGCAACTCAACCCGGACTTGTGCGGTACGAGTCTGTGGGTTGAGGGTCGGATAAATGAAGGCGACCTTGCCCAGGAACAGTTCGCCGGGAAAGGCGTTAACGGTGATACGCGCTTCCTGACCGGGATGCACCAGGTTCAGGTCTTGTTCAAAGACATCCGCCACCAGCCACAGCACCGATAAATCGGCGATGCGATAAAGCATTTCGCCCGGCATGAAGCGCATTCCCTGGATCGCGGTTTTTTCCAGCACCACGCCGTCCGCCGGCGCTTTCAACACCAATTGCTGTTGCGGCTTGCCCTCCTTGCGCAGGCGTTCCAGTTGATCGGCGGAAATTTCCCAGTTGCGTAGCCGCAGCAGCGCCGTTTCCGCCAACTGGTTCATGCCTTCGCGGGTCTCGGGACTGCTTTCGCTCAGGGCGCGCAGTCCGCCGCTGGCCAGCAGATACTCGCGTTGGGCGGAGACCAGCTCGGGGCTGTACACGGCCATCAAGGGTTGGCCGCGTTTCACGGTCTGGCCGGTGCTGTTGACCAGCAGGCGTTCGATCCAGCCTTCAAAGCGGGCCGTCACCGTGAACAAACGGCGCTCGTCGGGAGCGATCAGGCCAACGGCGCGCACCGGACGGCTGAGAACACGCCGCTGCGCCGCTTCGGTTCGCACCCCCAGCTTTTGCACTTTCTCCGGACTGATGCGGACTTGATCGCCGCCGGTGTCCTCGCCTTCGTAAACGGGGATGTAGTCCATCCCCATCGAGTCTTTCTTGGGCGTCGGCGAGGTGTCCGGCAACCCCATCGGATTGCGGTAGTACAGGATTTTGCCCTGCTGGGCGGCAGCGTCAGGAACCAGAACCCGCCCAAAGCCGATGAAAAGGGCTGCGACAACCACCAAAACCAGAACTTGCGGTTTCATAGCGGCGATCCTACCAGGCGTTCAATTTCAGCGAGGCGAAGGTGTTGTTCCAACAAGGCTTTCAACTGACCGAAGCGCGCCCGCCGCATTTGCCGTTGCGCATCCAGCAGCGTGGTGAAGTCCACCCGGCCGGTCTGGTAGCTGGCGAGCGCCGCCTGAAACGTCAAGTCCGCCTGTGGCAGCAGGCTGGTGCGGATCAGCGTTTCCTGTTGCCGGGCGGCGTCCAGCGCCGCCAGTTGTTCCTGCAAGTCGCCCTGTAGTTGATTGGCGATGGCGTCTTGCCGGATTTGCGCGGCGCTCAACATCTCGGCGGCCTCCCGCTCCTGGGAACGGCGGCTGGCCTGTTGCAGCGGAATGTTGACCGACAGCATGATTTCCCAATCCGCCAGCCGGTTGCCGACCTGGATCGGGGAAACACTGACATTCAGATCCGGATAGCGGTTGGCCTTCACCAGATCCTGGTTATGTTGGGCGGCGGTGATGGCGGACGCTTGCGTGAGCAATTCCGGATTGGCGCCGAGCATCCGGTTTTCCAAGTCCGCCAGCGCCGCCGGCGTCGGCAAGGGCGGTAACACCTTCGGCTCGGCCAGCGGCGCGTTCGCTGGCCGACCCAACAGCGCATTGAGCTTGGCGCGAGCCTGTTGCTGTTCGGTGGCAGCCATGATCAGATCGGCTTTGAGCGTGGTCTGTTCGATTTGCGCCTTCAAGGCATCCTGCTGGGGCGTGAGGCCGTTGGCGTGGCGGATTTGCGCAACCCGCTCGACTTCCCGCAGAAACATCCATTCCTCTTTCAGCAGAATCTCGTTCTGTCGCGCCTGATAACGCTGAATAAACGCGGTGACGAGCTTGGCCCGCAGCGCGGTGGACAGGGCCGACCGCTGGCGCCGCGCTTTCTCCGCCTCGGCTTCGGCGACCTGCCGCCTGGACTCCAGCTTCCCCCCCAGCGGCAGGGTCTGCGCGACGGTGTACTTCATGGAGCCGACTTGCGCCGGAGCGAGGGTAAAGTCGCTGTCGTTGGGAATGTCCCGCCATTCGACGCTGAACATCGGATCGGGCAGCGCACCCGCCGGTTGAATTCGCGCTTCGGCGGCGTCGGCTTCATGTTGCATCGCCGCGAGTTCTGGATTGTGCTGTTCCGCCCAGACCAGCAATTCGGGCAGAGTGGCACCGGGCAAATCGGCCACCGGTTTCGCTGCGTAACCGATCAGCGGCAAAGCCAGGAGCGCCAGCGCGCACCCGGTTTTCCGCAAACTGTGCATGAATATCCCCCTGGGTTTTTCAGTATTCGCCGAAGGCAACGCCGCCTGCTGGAAGCGAGCAGGCGTTACTCATCACCACCTGCCGGGATTGTTGGGATCGGTCCGGCTTGCATTAGCGACCGCCGGGTTCCACCACCTGAAAACCGAGCATCATCCCGGCGGACAGATGTTCGGCGATATGACAGTGCGCCATCCAGTCGCCGGGGTTGGACGGATCGAGCACGATATCCACCGTCGCGCCCGTCGGAACCAGCACGGTGTCTTTCCAAACCTGGTTCTCCACCGGCTGGCCATTGATGGCGAGCACCAGAAAGCGCTGGCCGTGGAAGTGAATGGGATGCTGCATCGGGTGCATCCCGGTAGCCGGGTTGATCAGACGGATTTTGACCGGCTTGCCGCGCTCGAAACGGTAGCGGATCGCCATGTTTTCCGCGCCGGTTGCCTGGTCGCGGAGCAGCCAGCGCAGGGTGGCGGAGGTCTGGGCGGCGTTCATCGCCCCCATGTCGTCCTCCCACTCAATCGGCGGCGGTACAGCCGTCGGTTGCCCATGCCCGGCATGTCCGCCATGTTCGCTGCCCATGCCCATGCCGCTCATGCCGGGCATGTCCAGTCCGACCGTCAGGGTATAGTCGGGCGGCGCTTGCAGATACCGTGCGAAAGCAGCCACTTCGGCCTGCACCGTCGGGCTGTCGCGCAGCGACTCGGATATTGCCTTGCCGCCACCGGCGGCGACTTCGATCCGCCCGAGCGCATACGTCTTGGCTGGCGTGGTGTGAGTCAGGACAACGTGGCCCGGCTGGGCGAAGGTGGCCTCGACGATGGCGCGCTCGCTGGGAGCCAGCACCACGCCGTCCACATAAGTTTCGCGTTCGTAGCGCCCGCTATCGCCGCCGACCCGTTTCAACCGCACGCCGGGCAGACTCAGGTTGAAGGTGCGGGCGTTGGCGGCGTTGGTCAGATAAAAGCGCACGGTTTCGCCGGCGCGCACCGGCAACTGGTAATGGTCCTCGCCATTCACCAGCAGGACGTTGCCGAACCGCCCCATCAGCGCATGGGTAGCGGCGTCCTGGCCATAGGGCGTTTGCTGGCCGTTCTCGATCAGGATGTCATCCACAATCAGGGCGGCTTCCCGATCCACCGGCGCGTAACGTTGCGGATCGTCGGGGAGCACCCAGATATTGCCGTAGAGACCGGCATCCTGTTGAAAATCCTCCCGAACATGCGGGTGGTACCAGTACATGCCGTCATCCGGGAACCGCAGCGTATAACGGTGTTTACCGCCCGGCGGCACAGGCGGCTGGCTGATGCCCGGCGTTCCATCCTGCCGGTAATCCACCCGCAAGCCATGCCAATGAACCGTGGTGTCCTGATCGATGGCGTTTTCAAACTCAATCGTGACCGTTGCGCCCTGCCGCACCTTGAGCAGGGGACCGGGTACCGAACCGTTGTAGGCGTACAACCGCAGCGGCACCCCAGCGATGGTCTGGGTGACGAATCCGGCGCGCAACAGATAGTGATCGCCGTCTTTCAGTTCGACTACGGGTGTCGCCACGGCCAGCGGAAGCAGTCCCCGCCCTGCGCCGGGCAACACCCGTGTCGTCGGCGCGTTGCTGGCGGCGGGCGGCGCGGTCTGGGCAGTTGAACGATAACGCTCGCAGCCCGGCATGTCGGGCATGGTTTGACAGTGTTTCGCCATGGCATCCTGGTCGGCGAAGACTGGATTGCCCAGTGTCAGACCGAGCGCGGCGACAAATAAAGGTAGTTTCAGTGTCAACATGGCGCGGCTCCCAAGTGGCTCAACGCGGGGGTTGCCAAATAGACTGCATGGTGGTCACTCCGGCACTGGTTCAGTATGATTTTCGCGATAACAATTTGAATATAAAATTTTCCCTGGAGCGATCCCTTATGCTGACGCTACGTCAGGAATTTCGCGGCAAAAATCTCAAAGGCACCGCGATCGAGTTGTCCACGCCGAACCAGACGGGCGCCACGCAGATTGCGGCCAAGGATTTTCTGGCCATTACCTATCCGACCCAGGACGTGCTGGTGGGCATCGAAGCAATCGGCCCCACGCAAGGGCAGTGTGTGGTGGTTCGGGGCGAGCGAGGCTTGGGTAAATCGCATCTGATGGCCGCGCTCTATCATGCACTGACCGACCAGGCGGCGACTCGTTCCTGGCTTTCCCATTGGGCCGGG
This sequence comes from Candidatus Contendibacter sp., assembly GCA_049290615.1. GTDB lineage: Bacteria > Pseudomonadota > Gammaproteobacteria > Competibacterales > Competibacteraceae > Contendibacter. Next base: position 10,482 of record JBATNZ010000182.1, on the reverse strand, counting down.
GTGCTGGCCGACCGACCCAGGCTGGTCGAACTCCCGCTGCGCGCCCCCATGGCCGTGATCGCCGAAACCCTGCACCGCAACCGCTATAAGACGTTGTGGGATTTGGTGTTTGATCGGCATCCCCACGGGGCCGAAGCGCGCGCCCAATGGGAAAGCCAGGGGTCGTTGAAAACCAACGTGCCCGGCGCGGGATTGTTTGAGGATCTGTTCGCCCGGCAGCCGACGGCGCTGATTCTCGACGAATATCAAACCTGGTTCGATGGGTTGACGAATACCAGGGACTACCTTTGGAAAGAGTGGACGTTCAATTTCGTGCAAAACCTGTCGGAAATCGCCAAGGCTTACCCGGAGCGGCTGGTGTTGGTGGTCTCGGTGCGCAACGGCGATACCGAGGCGTTCAAGCAGATTCACCGCATCGGCCCATGGGTGATCGACTTCAAGGGGCAAACCGCCAAAACCGACCGCCGGCGCTTGTTGTTGCATCGGCTGTTCGAGAATCGCCTGCAAATTCCCGACCCAGAGATTGAGGCGCGCATCGAAACCCCGGTGAACGAGTATTGTCGCCTGCTGAATATCGCGCCGGCGGAGCAGGAACGGAAACGGCGGGATTTCAGCGAAACCTGGCCGTTCGCGCCCCACCTGCTGCAACTGCTGGAAGACCAGGTGCTGGTCGCCACCAGCGCCCAGGAAACCCGTGATTTGATCCGCATTCTCGCCAGTCTCTACAAGAGTCGCGGCGCGAAAACTCCGCTGCTGACCGCCGCCGATTTCCGGCTGGATGACGACGCCACGGGCATCGGCGCCCTGCTGAATTCCGTGGCCAACGCCCACCATGCTTCGTTGCGGGAAAAGGCGCAGCGCAACATCGAGGCGGTGCGCGAGGCAGTGCCGGAGCATCGGGTGCCGCACTTAGCGGACATCATGGGCACGCTCTGGTTGCGGTCGATCTCGGTGGCCAATCTGGCCGGAGCGGACGCCGCGCAATTGCAGGCCGATATCACCCGCGAGCAGCCGATCAACGATAACGCCTTTCAAGCGGAACTGGCGGAGATTACCGACAACAGTTTCAACATTCACCAAGACGGCGGCCGGCTGGTGTTCCGGGAAGCCGAGAATCCGCAGGCCAAACTGATGGCCACGGTCCGCAACGACAAGCTGTTTGTGGACGGTGCGGACTTGGGGCAACTGGCCAGGGAAATCCGCTATGTGATCGGCGGCGCGGAGCCGCAGACCAGTCAGGTGCGGGTCATGGTCTTGCCGGCCGCGTGGAAAACCGCGCCGTGGGTCGGGCTGGAGGAGATGGAACAGCCCAAACGTTGGGACGCCCGCCCCCCGTTGCTGGTGCTGCCCGAAGACCCCGTGACCCTGGGGCCGACGCTGGGGCCATGGCTCAAGGAGCATTTGCAGGAACGACGCAATACCGTCCGGTTCCTGCTGCCGCGCGCCAGCGAGGGCAACGTCTATCTCGACCGGGATTTGGTGGTGCTGGCCCGCGCCGAATGGAAAGCCCAGGAATGGATGAGCCAACAGGCCGAATATGGGAAGCTGCACAAGAAATATCAGGGTGAATTGCGGGAACGGCTGAAAAAACGCTTCGAGCGTTTTGCCATCCTGCATCGCTTTGATTTCCAGGAACCGGAGCGTTGCCAGTTTCAGGTTGAAACCGTGCGGCAGGCGCCGGGGGGAGCCTCCCTGCCCGACCGCATCGAACAGGCGTTGCAGGATGATTTGTTTATCCCGGAAGACTTCGCGGCGTTCGTGCTGCGGGTCGCGCGGAACAACGATTCGGCCGGCAAGCTGCTACGGGAATTGCGGGAACCGCGCCCCAACGGCGAGGAGTGCATTCCCTGGCTGGGCGATACCCTGATGTTGGAACGGCTGGTGCGACTGTGCGCGCGAGGCAAGATCGCGCTCAATTTGCGCGGCAAGGAGTACCTGCAAGCCGAACCGGGCGAGAGTGAAGAAGCCGCCTGGAATCGCATGAAGGGGCGGTTGGGTACCGGCAAGGAACTCGACGAGACCACGGTCTTGCTGCCCACGGCGGTTCCCCCTTCGACCGCGACTGGCGATAGCGCGGCGGCGGATTTCACCCTGACCGGCGGCGGGAAACCGGGTTCGACCGGAGGCACGGGGCCGACCGGTGGATCGCGCATTGACAGCCCTGGGGGCGCCGCTCCCCTTTCCCCGCTGGATACCACCGGCGGGGTTGTCAAGGAACCGGGCGGCGCGACGTTTGCACCCGATTCCATTTTCGGCGGCGGCCCCAAGCCGCGCGTCCCCTTATCCAATCCGGCGACCTCGGCGATCAATCTGGAGGGGAAGTTGGAAAGCTGGAAGATTAACCCCGCCACCCCGGTTCATCAGGTCACGCTGACCATTGCAACGGCCACCGGCGCGCAGTTGAAGAAACTGCTGCGGGGTTTGCCCGATGGCCTAACCTATGCCTTGGGGCTGGAAAAAGAGGCGGATTGATCATGGCGCTGTCGCTGGAGGTATTGCGGACGCTGGCACGGGATGAAGCGGTAGCGGCCTGGGCGACCCTGGTCGATCAGGCGCGGACGATTTGCGCCGCGCCGCTGAATTCGGCAACCGCCAAGACCGAGGTCGTGCATCGGGACCGGGCGGTCGGCGAACTGGACGGGTTACTGGCGACCGCGGCTTGGGATCTGTGGCGGGCATTCGAGGCCAGTGTGCCGCGCACCGCCGACCGACTGGCGGACTGGTGGGCGGCGACGCCCGGTGGCAAGGCGGTGTTGATTCTGGACGGGCTGTCGTTGCGGGAATGGCCGTGGCTGGCGCGGGAAGCGACGCAACGCGGCTTTCAGCTTTACCAGCAGGCCGTGACCGGGGCGGAATTGCCGAGCGCCACGACGGAATTTGCCCAGGGGCTGGGCTTGGCCAGCCGCGCCAGTCTGGACAACAACGGCGCGGGGATGGGCCATCGTTTGCCGGGTGCCCGCACCGAGAGCGTGGGGTTGCCGTGGCGGGATTGTGCGCGGCTGGTGGATGACTATTCGGACTGGGTGTTTTGGCATCACTGGCCGGACAGTCAGGTGCATGAACAGGCGGGGGCCGGCAAGAGCCTGGAGGCGTTGACCGAACAGGCGATCACGCAATTGACCGGCGATGAATTCTGGGACTTCGTGGCGGTACTGGCGCGGGGGCGGCGGCTGGTGGTGACTTCGGATCACGGTTATGCGGCGACCGGCCTGTTTGCGGATGCGACCGGCGAGGGCGCCAAGTGGCTTAAAGAAACGTTGAAGAGCCAGCGTTACGCGGCGGGCGAAACCGCCAGCAGCGCATGGTTGCCGCCAGTGCTGTTGACGCTGAAATCAAGGCGTGGCGTGCATACCTATGCCCTGGGCCGGCGCAAGTGGAGAAGCCAGAGCGGGTATCCGACTTTGGCGCACGGTGGGTTGTCGTTGCTGGAGGTGTTGTCGCCTTTTCTTGAACTGAGTCGGTGATGCCGTGCCAAAACTCTATGAATACTTTGGCTTGATCATCATGTTCTACGCCAACGAGCATGAGCCGGTGCATGTTCACTAGATTTTGGAGCTAATTCATGCAAATTACTCTGACCCCTGAAATCGAAAGAGTGTTAATCGAACGAGCACAAAGAGTGGGTGCTACTCCGGATCAATTAGCGATAGCTTTGTTGTGCCGACAGCTCACCCAATGGCAGTCTACTTCCTTCACCCATGAGGAAACACTGACCAATTTTTTGGACGGTTACGCAGGAGCGATTCGTAGCGGTAATCACTCAGCTTCTAGCCATCAAACCCGTTCTCCGGTCAGCGCCAATGAGCTACTGGAAATTGGCCGCCGTTGTGCGGCACTCCCGGTCCTGGATCACCGATCTGCTGATGAAATCCTGGGTTATAACCAAAATGGTTTGTTGGATTAAGTGATGGTCATTGATACGTCGGCTTTAATTGCCATTCTGCTCGATGAACCGGATGCAATCCATTATGCAGAAGCGATTGAACAAGCGTCAACACGGGTAATGAGTACCGGGAATTGGCTTGAAGCCGCACTGGTGATTACCGCTCGCCAAGGAGAATCCGGTATGGCTGAGTTCAGAGCTTTAATTGAGAAAATCCAACCTGAAATTGTTGCGCTGGACATCGTGCAAATGGATTTAGCGTATCAGGCTTGGCGAAAATTTGGTAAAGGTCGCCACCGGGCCGGGTTAAACTTTGGTGATTGCTTTGCCTATGCGCTAGCACAATTACGCCATGAGCCACTGCTGTTTAAGGGTGACGATTTTACGCATACCGATATTCAATTCGTGCTTTCATCCGTCTAAAAATAGACGCTCACCAAGGCAATCGCACCATCATGGCAACCCCAAAAGAACAACTGGCTCAAGCAATTGCCGAGGCGGTCGGCGCGGGCCGGGAAGTGGCAATGGCGACGGTGGATTTTAACGATCCGAACCGCCCGAAGACCTGTCTGGAGGTGGATTTCCCCATCGTGCCGATCAATCAGATTGCGGTGATCGAGGGCAACGCGGGCAAGCCGATTTATCAGATGTCGAAATGGTGGGCGCGGCGGCGATCCAGCGTGTTTCGGTCGTTGTTGCTGGCGGCGGCGATGAAAGCGCCCAGCGATCCGGCGCAGGCGGCGAAAGCGGTGTGGGAGGTGTATTACGCGAATCATCAGAAAAAAGGCGCGTTTAAGGATTTGAAGGTCGCCGATATTTTCATGGGCGGTGGCACGACGGTGGTCGAAGGTTCGCGGTTGGGGATGCAGTTGTTTGGTGTGGATTTGAATCCGGTGGCCTGGTTCGTGGTGAAGCAGGAATTGGCGCAGGTCGATTTGGACGGTTGGGCTAAAATGCGTCGCGCCGCCCTCAGCGACATCCAGCAACTCCGCAGCCTGCTCGACAACCACACCCGCGACGGCCTGCAAGCCGCCGACCTGCGCATCATCAAAATCGGCAAGGCTCTCGAATACTACTCCCGGCACTACGGCGCGGTTTGGCTCAACGAAGACACCAAGATGAGCGTCAAGGACGCCGTGCTAGGGATCAAAACCATCATCGACGACGACAGCGAACCCCACCGCGAACCGCCGCCCGCCAACGCCTACCCCGACACCCGGCAATTCCTGCGGATGTTCGACGGTCGCCTGATTCTGGAGCGCGACCAGATGCAGAAATACCTGCGCGGCTCCGGCGTCGCCCCCGATGATTACGTCAAGCGCGGCTGGTGCAGCGAAGACAAGGACCGCAAAACCTTCAAGCCCACCTTGCCCCTGGACCTGGCGCAAAACTGGAAAGGCCAGCGCCGCGATAAAATCACCAGCGACTACGACCAAGCCCTGATCCTGATCGGCGCCTGCTTCGATGGCAGCGGCATCAACGTCCGCGACACGCTCAATAATCCGCACTTCCGGCCGCATCCCGCGCTGGCCGGTCTGCTGGAATGGCACGAACAGCGCGGCGCAACGCCCGACATCCGCCAAGCCGCCCAACAAGCCCTGACCCTGTTCCAGAAATGGCTGGACACCCACACCGAGCAAAACCAGCAACTTGGGTTCTTTGGGGAGTACGATAATGTGTAGTCAACCAATCCTGAATATCATGGCCGAATGGGATGACGAAGCGCGGGTCTGGGTCGCCACGAGCGACGACGTACCGGGCCTGATCACCGAAGCCGCCAGTTATGGCGCTCTGCTCAAACGCTTGCAAGTCCTCATTCCTGAATTGATGGAATTGAACTGCGGCCTAACCACCGGCCAAGCCTTCCGGTTTCGGGTCATCAGCGAGGGCTTGACGGTTGCTGATGCAGCCTGATGGACAACTACACGCCCCTCGTAAAAAAGCGGCTGCACGAGAACGGTTGTTACTTTGCCCGTCCCGGTAAAGGCGACCACGACATCTGGTTTAGTCCTATCACTCAACGGCACTTCCCGGTCGATCATGCCATCAAGTCGCGACATACCGCCAATGGCGTGTTGAAACAGGCCGGGTTGCCGAAAGCTTTTTGATTGACGTTGGAATCGACCTACCATGCCCCCGCTCACCAGCGATGTCTGGCAACGGCGCGGCCACAGCCTGCTGTGGAACGCTCAGGCGCTGTTCGCCCTGGCCCCGCCCCAGGATACCGTCACCCTGCGGCAATTCTTCGCCCTCGTGGCCCAATGGCCCGACGACCTGCCCGCCAATGAGGGGCGCACCCTGATTGTCGTGGGACTGGAAGGCGCGCTGGACAGCCTCAGCCCGGATGACGCCGCCGAATGGCTGGAAAACGACCTGCAAGAAACCCTGCGCGCGTTTCAAAGCGCCTACGACGAAGCGGCGCTGATTTTCTGGCTTCCCAGCGGCCAGCGGCGGCTCAAGGCCAACCCCGCCCGGCCCGGCGTCTATCACTGGACCTGCGCCGCCCCGCACTCTGACACCCCGCTGGATCTCGGACGACTGCTGTGGGGTGGAGCCGTCGCCGACACCCAACACATCCTCGATCCGGCGCAACCGAACGCCGACCCCGACGGCCCGGCGTGGATGGGGTTGTATCTGGCCAGGTTGTCGTGAACGTGACTGGAGATAACCATGTCTGCAAAACCACTCAATGTCACTGAATTGCTGGTCAATGAAATCCAGCAAACACCAGAAGAATACCGGCCACTTCTGCTGCGGATCGTCCGCTCCTTCCGCGAAGGCGTTACTCTACCCTCTGCCGAGGATAGCTTTCACCAAGGCTGGCAGGATGTCATCAATGGCAACACCCGTCCGGTGGATGAACTTTGGCAGCGCCTGGACGCCTGACGCCCATGGACGTGGAATACACGGAGGCATTCTTGCGTCAATTGCGCTGGTTGGGCCGTCGCTATCGCCATATCCGTGACGACGTGCAACCGGTGATCGAACAGTTGCAAGCCGGTGAAACGCTTGGCGACCAGATTCCCGATGCTGGCTTTACCCTTTTTAAAGCCCGGGTTCGCAACCGCGACATCCAGAAAGGCAAAAGCGCGGGTTATCGGTTGATCTACTACCTCAAAACTCAGGACAAGATCATCCTGGTCACCATCTATTCCAAATCCGATCAGGGTGATATGGATGCCGCCTCGATCAGGCGCATTCTTGCCAGCACTTCGATTACTAAATAGCAGGGGTGATCCCCATGACCGCCCCGCCCACCTTCACCCCCGGCGACCGCATCACCCATCCCGAATTTGGGGCCGGCATTGTCGTCGAACCGCCGCGCGACGGCTACTTGCGGGCCTTTTTCAGCATCGGCGAGCGCCGCGTCCCGCTGGCCGCCCTGCACCGTGCCTTATCCCGCACCGAGCGCATTCTCGGCCACGTCCAGGGCGATGCCGACCGCGCCCGCCGCGCCTGGCTGGCGCTCGAAGCCCACGCCCTGCCGATCATGGAAAGCGCCTCGGCCCTGACCTCGGCGCGGATCGATTTGCTGCCCCATCAGGTGGTGCTCACCCATCGCCTCGCCACGACCGCGCCGCGCCGTTACCTGATCGCCGATGAAGTGGGCCTGGGCAAAACCATCGAAACCGCGCTGGTGCTGCGCGAACTCGCCAGCCGGGGCGAACTGGAACGCGCCCTGATGGTGGTGCCCGCTGGCCTGGTCAACAACTGGCATCGCGAACTCAACGAAGTCTTCCACCTCGACTTTGAAGTCTTCGGTAGCGAGGGCGACATCACCGACCGTAAGACCAACGCCTTCGCCAAGCACGACCGTCTCATCGCCAGCATCGACACCCTCAAGCGCCCGGCCCGGATCAAACGCCTACTGGAAGCACCGCGCTGGGATTTGGTGGTGTTCGACGAAGCCCACCATTTGTCGGCCTACCGCGAGGGTGGAAAAGTGCGTCGCACCGAAAACTATAAGCTGGCCGAAGCGCTAAAAAACCACAGCCGCGATCTGCTCCTGCTGTCCGCCACCCCGCACCAAGGCAACCATTTTCAATTCTGGATGCTGGCGCAACTGCTCGATCCCGCCCTGTTCCGCAGCGTCGAGGACATGGTGGAGAACCGCCATCGCCTGAACGCCATCCTGTTTCGCCGCACCAAGGCCGACGCCTGCCGCCCGGACGGCTCGCCGCTCTTCGCCCGCCGCTGGGTGCATACCGAATCCTTCGTGATGAACCCGGAGGAACGCGCCTTCTACAACGCCCTGCGCGCCTATTTGGAGGACGGCTTCGACTTGGCCCGCCGCCAGGGCAACCAGGGCCGGGCGCTCGGTTTCCTCATGGCGATCTTCCAGAAAATCGCCGCCTCCAGCTTCGCCGCTGTGCGCCGCACCCTCAAGCGCCGCCTGCTGACCCTGACCTTGCACGAAGCCCTGTTGCGCGACCGCGCCCTGGACATCGACGGCCGCGACCAGCTCTATGACGAGGCCCGGCTGCTCATCCGGGACGAGTACCGACTGGACGACGATCTCCTCGGTCGGGGCGAAACCGACCGGATGCTGGCCGATCTCAAATACCGGCTGGCCAAGAAACTCAACGAGGAAGAATTGGCGCTGGCCGCCGATCCCTACGGCGGCGAATTCGCGGCCAGTCACGCCGAGGATCTGGCCGCCGCCGCCGTCAACCTGCACCTGCCGGAGGAGCGGCTGCGGATTCGCGCCCTGCTGGCCTTATTCCCCGAATCCCGCGAAACCAAGGTGCAAAAGCTGCTGGACGGCTTGGGCGCACTCTGGCGGCGCAACCCCCAGGAGAAGCTGGTGGTGTTCACCACCTACCTCGGTACCGTGGATTTGCTGGCGCGGGAAATCGACGCCGTGTATCCCGGCCAAGGGGTCACGGTGCTACGCGGCGGCGATCACGGCGCCAAGCTGGCCGCCGAGCGCCGGTTTCGCCAGCCCGACGGCCCACGGGTGCTGGTTTGCACCGCCGCCGGCCGGGAAGGCATCAACCTGCAATTCTCCCGTGTCCTATTCAATTTCGATCTGCCGTGGAACCCGATGGATGTTGAACAACGGATCGGGCGCATTCACCGCTACGGCCAGAACTACACCGCGCAGATTTATAACTTGGTCCTCTCCGACACCATCGAAGGGCGGATTTTCCTGCTGCTCGATGACAAGCTCACCGAAATTGCCCGCGCCCTGGGCAAGGTGGACGAACAGGGCAACGTCGCCGAAGACTTGCGGGCGCAGATTCTCGGCCAGCTTTCCGAGCGGCTGAACTATGACCGGCTGTATCAGGATGCCCTGTCCGACCCGGAACTGCGGCGCACCCAATTGGAAGTCGAAGCGGCGTTGCGCAATGCCCGCGAGGCCCGCGAAGTGGTGTTCGATTTGTTCCAGGATTTGGACCGCTTCAGTCTGGACGACTACCAACCCTTCGCCGACCTCAGCGCCAGCATCGACCGGCTGGCGGGTTTTCTCAGCGCCGCACTGGCCGACCGGAGTCAAGTCCTGCGGCGGATCGATGCGGAAACCTGGGAACTGGCGACAGCCGAAGGCGTAATGTTGCGGCGCTTCACGACCAATCGGGACATGGCCACGCAACAGGAGGATGTGGACTTGCTGGGACTCGATCACCCCTTGGTACAGGAACAGATTGATCGCTGGCGCCAGCTCCCGCCCGAAGAATTGGGGCTGGCCGTGCGGGCGGAGGTAGACCAACCGGCGATGCTGTCCTGGTGGCTGATCGAGGCGACTTCCGGCAACGGCGAACGCCGGGTGCTGGTTCAACCCATCGCCCTCACCGACGACGGAACCCGCCTGCCCCTGGTGGAACGCCACGGTGAGCGGTGGTTTCACCAACCGCCAGCCACGCAGCCCGTTTTTACTACCGAACAGCGGGCCGCGTTATTCACCTTGGCCGAACAGACCTTGCAGCGGGAACTACATCACAAGGGTTTAGCCACGGGCAGCGGCGCGTATGCAGCAGAGCTGGTGGGGTATGTGGAAATCGTGCCTCCATAACGTCATTGACTAATGACCACAACAATCGCCCCCGAATAAACTGCTGTCGAATACACTTGGCCGAACATGCTGAGTGGATCGCCAGCCCGCGAGTAATCCGCACAAATTCCGACACAGCCATAAAAAATACCCTGCCAAAAAGTTTGGCAGGGTATTGATTTTACTGGTGGCCAGGGTCGGAATCGAACCAACGACACGCGGATTTTCAGTCCGACTCTTTTCAACAAAATCATTAAATATTAACAAGTTACCGGCCGTTTCCGTTGCGATTTTGCACTACCACGCACAACTTACCAGAACCGATCCACGCAAGATTCCCGCAAGCACCGCCCAAGGCCAGACCACCGTGATCGCAAGCGCGAATTTTAAATCCATACTGTCACGAATAGCACTCAAGCAGCGGATTTTCAATATCTCTCCCTTGCCTCCAAACCCGACACGTTGTACAGCCAGCCATGTGGGGTGCGGTGGATGCCCCAGCCGTACAGCCAGGAATTGCGCACTGGCTGGACCTCCTTAATCTCTGCCAGCAGGATGCGCTTGCGGATCAGGCCGACGCCAAAGCGAAATTTCAAATGCGTACCGT
>JBATNZ010000181.1:0-25396 GCA_049290615.1 Candidatus Contendibacter sp. | reverse complement strand
CGCCTTCGCCGACCGCGCCTTCGCCGACCGCGCCTTCGCCGACCGCGCCTTTGCCAACCGCGCCCTCTGCCGGCCGGCCGGTCGCATCTTCGGCTAACGAGTCCCTCAATGCGCTGTCCAGTCCGGTGGTCGGCTGGCTGGCCATCATCGCCGGTCCGGGGCGCGGCGAGGTGTTGCGGCTCGGCTATGGCGTCAACGATATTGGGAGTGGACCGAGCGCCCGGGTTCGGCTGAATTTTGGCGATCCGGCCATCGCGCCCGAAAATCACGCGGCGATCCTCTATACCACGCGGTCACGCCGTTTTTACCTGGCGCAGTCGGCCGACTCGGAAACGCGGCTGAACGGCCAGCCGGTTTGGGAATCCGTGGAACTGACGGGCGGCGACACGATGGAGTTCGGTCAGACTCAGGTGCGGTTCGTGCCGCTCTGTGGGCCGGGTTTCGACTGGCGCGACGGTAACTGACGCCGAGAGGATGGGCGATATGGCGACGTGGGTGCATGATGAAGGCGCGGCGCAAGGTAACCGCTCCCAGCAGGAGGATGACTACGGAGTTTTCAAGTTGCCCGCAGAACTGGAAGCCGGCGATTTGTTGCTGGTGCTGGCCGACGGCATGGGCGGCGAACAGGCCGGCGCCCGGGCCAGCGCCCTGGCGGTGCGCGGCTTTGTCGGGGCCTACGACAGGGCGTCGGCCGTCGCTATTCCGGATCGCCTGGAACAAACCTTGGCACATGTCAACGAGCGGATGGCGCGGGATGTGGCGATCGACCCCCAAGGCTTGCACGGGATGGGTTGTACTTTGCTGGCGGTGGTGCTGGCGGAAGAGGGGCTGTACTGGATCAGCGTGGGTGATTCGCCGCTCTGGCTATGGCGGCAGGGGCGGTTGTATCGGCTGAATCAGGACCATGCCTATCGCAGCGTTCTGGCCTATCAGGTGAGCAGCGGGGAGATCAGCGCCGCCGATGCCGCCCGCCATCCCGACCGCAACGCGCTGATCAGCGCGGTCACCGGCACGGAACTGGAACTGGTGGATCTGCCGCGCCAACCCTATCCGCTCGAACCAGACGATCAGATCCTGCTGGCCAGCGATGGCCTGTTGACGCTGGACGAAAAGGAGATTGCCGCGGTCCTGAGCCGCGCCCGGGCCGAGGACCATCCCTGCCGGCAGTTGTTGGCGGCCGTAGCGGGGCGTCGGAACCTGCATCAGGACAATGTCACCGTGCTGTGGGCCCGGTCGGCGGCCCACCGGCCCGCCGCGCCGTGGTGGCGTCGGTCCCGGGTGCGCGCGTCGCTGCTAGCGGTCATGTTGGGTGTGCTGGCGGCCGGCGGGGTCTGGTGGTGGCTAACCCCGGGTGGTGCCTCACTGACGGTTAGCGCCGTCGCCGCGCCCTAGCGGTTGGTCAAGATTTTTTTGCGGGGTTGGTAAAGCGAAGCGAAATCCATCAATTAGACCGACGACAGTGGAGGTAAGCCGGTCATTTCATCGTTGACGGAACGCTGGCCGCGCCCAGCCAGCCGAGCAGATCGGCTGGTCGTTCCAGGAAACCATCGGCGCCCCAATCCTCCGGCCGATCCTCGACGCTCAGATAGCCAAATCCCGCCACCAGGGTAACCAAACCAGCCCGGTTGCCGGCCTGCACGTCGCGCTCGGCGTCGCCGACGTACAGCGATCGACCGGGCGCGACGCCCACCCGTTCGCAGGCGTACCACAGTGGTTCGGGGTCCGGCTTGCGCTGGGCCAAAGTATCGCCGCTGACCACGCAGGCCGCCCGCGGCCAGAGATCCAGCGCTTGCAGCAGCGGTTCGGTCAGCCAGCCCGGCTTGTTGGTCACCACGCCCCAGTGGATGCCGGCGCTTTCCAGATGGACCAGCACGTCGGCCATGCCGGGAAACAGCGTGGTATGAACCGCGATCGCGGCGCGATACAGTTCCAGGAACCGCTGATTCAGTTCGGCAAAGCGCGCATCGTCGGGTTCCAGGCCGAAACCGAGTTTCAGCATCCCCGGCGAGCCGCGGGAAACCGTCGGCCGGATGGCGGCGGGCGGCAGGGCGGGTTCGCCGCACTCGCGGCGCAGCCGGTTCAAGGCTGCCGCCAGATCGGGGGCGGTGTCCAGCAGGGTGCCGTCCAGATCGAACAGCACGCAGGCGGGCGGAAGCGCCTTCATGCCCAATCGTCCGGCCGGCAATGCACCATATAGTTGACCGTGACGCCCGGACCCAGCCAGTAGCGGCCGGTCAACGGGTTGTAATGCAGGCCGGTGAGGTGGCGGAGCGTCAGTCCGGCGGCGCGGGTCCAGCCGTCCAGTTCCGAGGGCCGGATGAACTTGCGGTAGTCGTGGGTGCCCTTGGGCAGCATCCGTAACAGGTATTCCGCGCCGATGATGGCGAACAGATAGGATTTTGGGTTGCGGTTGATGGTGGAAAAGAACAGATGGCCGCCGGGCTTGACCAGCCGGGCGCAGGCCCGAATCGTCGAGGCCGGATCGGGAACGTGTTCCAGCAGCTCCATGCAGGTCACGACATTGAAGCTGGCGGGTTCGCTCTCGGCCAGTTCCTCGGCGGTGATCCGCCGGTAGTCCAGCTTCGCGCCGGATTCCAGTTGGTGCAACTGGGCGACCGCCAGCGGCGCCTCGCCCATGTCGATGCCGAGCACCCGAGCGCCGCGCAGAGCCATGCTTTCAGCCAGGATGCCACCGCCGCAGCCGACGTCGAGCGCCCGCTGGCCGGCCAGTCCGCCGGCCCGTTTGTTGATGTAGTCCAGCCGCAAGGGGTTGATGTCGTGCAGGGGTTTGAACTCGCTGTCGGGATCCCACCAACGGCTGGCAAGCGCCTCGAATTTGGCAAGTTCCTGATCATCCACGTTGAGATTCGCGGTTGTCATGGCCTGGATTACCTTAACGGGTGGATGGGGGGAATGCTCGCTGGCGGGTTTGACTGGCGAGCGACGCGGTTTACGCCCGGCGTCCCGCGTGAATTTTTTTCCGCCAGTCGCGCGCGCGTCGGACGGTTTCGTCCAAATCCAGCGTGGTCAGTCGGCGGTCGGCCAGCAGGTGTTGGCCAGCCACCCAGACGTCGGTGACCTGATGACGGCCGGTGGCGTAGACCAGTTGCGAGATGGGATGGTAGACCGGTTCGGTTTCCGGCTGACCTAAATCCACGGCGATCAAGTCGGCGGCCTTGCCGGGTTCCAGCGATCCGATTTCGCCGCCCAACCCCAACGCGCGGGCGCCGTTGAGGGTGGCCATGCGCAGCACCCGCGCAGCCGGCAGGACGCGGGCATCGCCGGCCACGCCCTTGCCGAGCAGGGCGGCGGTGCGCAGTTCGCCGAACAGGTCGAGATCGTTGTTGCTGGCCGCGCCATCGGTGCCGAGGGCGACGTTGACCCCGGCCGCGTCGAGCAGGGCGGTCGGACAAAAGCCGCTGGCCAGCTTGAGGTTGGATTCCGGGCAGTGGGCGACGTGAGCGCCGGCGCGCGCCAGCCGTTCGATCTCGGTGGGTTCAAGCTGGGTCATGTGGACCGCCAGCAGGCGTGGCGACAACAGCCCGAGTTGTTCGAGCCGTTCCAGTGGTCGGCAGCCGTGCCCGGCTTGGAACTGGGCGACTTCGGCGGCGGTTTCGTGGATGTGGATGTGGACCGGAATCGCCAGGTCCGCCGCCAGCCGGCCGATCCGCTCCAGCGCCGGCGCCGAGACCGTGTACGGCGCGTGCGGAGCGAAGGCGGTATGGAGCAACGGTTCGGCTTGCAGCGTCTCATGCAGGGCCAGCCCCTGGTTTAGATACTCGTCCAGATTGCGGGCGTAGGCGGTCGGAAAGTCCAGCGCGATCAGGCCGACGCAAGCGCGCATCCCGCAGTCCCGCGCCACGGCGGCGGTGACTTCCGGGAAGAAATACATGTCGTTGAAGCAGGTGACGCCGCCGCGCAGCATTTCGGCGATGGCCAACCGGCTGCCGTCGCGGACGAATTCGGGATCGACCCAACGGGTTTCCGCCGGCCAGATATGGTCTCGCAGCCAGTCCATCAGCGGCAGGTCGTCGGCGATGCCGCGCAACAGGCTCATACTGGCGTGGGTGTGGGCGTTGATCAGACCGGGCATTAGCACGTGCCGATCCAGGTTCAGCGTGATTTCGGCGCTGAAGCGGGTCGCCGCCTGGTCCTGGGGCAGGATGGCGAAAATGCGGCCGTTCTTCTCAATCGCCAGGGCGTGATGTTCCAGAACCAGCCCTTCCGGTTCGACCGGCACGATCCAGCGGGCGTTAAGCAGGGTGGCGATGGATTGCGGCATGGCGTGGATTCTCCGGACGGGGGCGCACGGATTATAGCGGCGGAGGTTCGGAGCGCAAAAAAAGCCCCGGCGAACCGGGGCGCGGATACGGCAGATCAAGCAGCCGGCGAATTACTCGCGGCACATCTCCGTGATGGTGGTCACGTCCACGCGGCGGTTCAGCGCCCGGCCTTCCGGGTTGTCCTTGCCATTGGGCAGGGTATTGGGCGCGACCGGCTTGAGTTCGCCATCGCTACTAACGGCCATCTTGGAACGCGACACGCCCTTTTCGCCCAGGAAAGCGGCCACGGTGTTGGCGCGGCGATGGCCTAGTTTGTAGTTATACTCCTCGGTACCCTTGCTGTCGGTGTTGCCGACGATCTTGATCTTGGTGACCTTCTCGGCCCGATTGATGTCGGACGCCAACTGGGTGAGCCTGGCCACCCCCGTCGGTTTCAGGTTGTATTTGTCGAACTCGAAGAGCGTGTCGGTGCCCAGCGTGATCTTTTCGCACTGCGGCGTGGCGGGTTCGACCGCCACGGTTGCGCCGCACTCCGCAACATCCTTCGCGGCGGTCCAGTACGGGGTGCGGATGCAGCGGCCGTAGGGATCCTTGACGATTTTGTCCCAGGGATCCACGGCGTAGATGCAGCCGTACTTGTTGGCCGCGTGCGCGGGCAGGGCGGCGAACAGCACCATCGAAGCAGCCAGACCCAGGCTGAGTTTATGCAGTTTCACTTTCATCGGTATACTCTCCCAAACAGGCACTAAAAATTCTGTGCACGGTACGTACAGATTTCGAATCGCGGGGACCGGGTGGGTTAAACCGCGATCATCCACTCGATCAACATACCGGAACGGCGAACCGGCCGGTCATGACGTAATGATACAACGTTGTGTCAGAATTGCAAAAAATGTTGTTCCAGCAATAAATGCCCGCATTTTGCGCGCTATCTCGGCATTTTGGCAAGCAATTTTTTATGATAACCCCGCGTGAATCCGATGTGTTTTAAGAGTGCAGCGTATCATTATACTAATGATTTATGAATATTTTTTGGATTAAATCGCCATGACCCCCTCCCATGACCGCGTGCGCGCCATTGTTTGGCGCGAGGATGCCTTGGAACTGCTGGATCAACGCCGGTTGCCGGATACGGTGCTTTATCGGCGGCTGACGAGCGCGGCGGAAGTGGCCGAGGCCATTCGTGACATGGTGGTGCGGGGCGCGCCGGCTATTGGCGTCGCCGCCGCCTACGGGGTGGTATTGGCGGCGCGCGCGCGGCTTGCCGAATCGCCGAAGCACTGGCAGGCCCGGATCGCCACCGATCTCGCTGCCTTGGCCGCCGCCCGGCCGACCGCTGTCAATCTGTGCTGGGCGTTGCAGCGGATGGAGCGGGTGATCGCCGAGGCGGGCGGCGATCCGGTCGGACGGTTGCTGACCGAGGCGCGGGCGATTCACGCCGAGGATATCGCCGCCAACCGGCGGATGGGCGAGCTGGGCGCGGCGCTGTTGGGCGAGCGCGGCGCGGTGCTTACCCATTGCAATACCGGCTCGTTGGCCACCGGCGGTTACGGCACCGCGCTGGGGGTGATCCGGCGGGGCTACGAGCAGGGACTGGTGGAGCGGGTTTACGCCGACGAGACTCGTCCTTGGTTGCAGGGGGCGCGGCTGACTGCCTGGGAGCTGGTGCGGGACGGCATCCCGGTGACACTGCTGGCGGATGGAGCAGCGGCGGCGCTGATGCGGGAGGGCAGGGTGCGCTGGGCCATTGTCGGGGCGGACCGAATCGCCGCCAACGGCGATGTCGCCAACAAGATCGGCACCTATCACCTGGCGGTGGCCGCGCGCTATCACGGAGTGCGGTTCATGGTGGTGGCGCCTACCTCCACGGTGGATATGCGCATCGCCAGCGGGGCGGAGATTCCCATCGAGCAGCGCGCCGCCGAGGAACTGTTGACTCTGGGTGGCCAGCCGGTCGCCGCCGCCGGAGCCGAGGTCTGGAATCCGTCGTTCGACGTGACCCCGGCGGAACTGGTAGACGCGCTGGTGACCGAGCGGGGCGTGGCGCTGGCCCCGAATGGGGAGAAGATGGCGCGGCTGATGGCGGGGCGTGAGAGACCGTATTAGAAGCATCACCGTATCAGGCCAACGAAGTTGAAGCAGCGGCTGGGTGGCTTTCAGTGGTCTTGCGGCGACGTGTCAATCCAGCCTTGGCGACGCCGGCCGCGCCCGTTGAACCTGCGGCAACAACTCACCCAGAAAATCCCGGTGGAACGCGGCCCAGATCAGAACCGGCGCCACCGCCGGCAAGATCAGATAACCCAGTTGATAAGCCAGGATCAATAACTCCCGCGTCAACGGGGTGGTGCCCATTTGGACGGAGATGGCGGGATCCATTTGCAAAACCAAAACCTTGAGCGCCTCGCAGGCGATGCCCCAGACCGGTATCAGTAACAGCAGCAAGCCGCCCATGACGGTGCGGTAAAGTTTTTCGCCTACCATGGTCGGCGCCGCCAGGGTCAGCGCCAGCAGCAGCGGCAAGCCGTAGGTGTACTTCAGCGCGTTGATCGCAAACACCAGTTGACCCCGCGCGCCGGGCGGCGCCGAACCGTCCGCCGGCGCGGCCATGACGAACCGGGTGACGATATCGACCATCGTTCCATGCTGCTCGACGGCGGCGATGGCGTGCGGGAATAAGTGGCTGAGGACGAAGTGGGTCCAGCCCGCGACCGGCATCAACAGCAACGGCGCCAGCAGGTACCAGAGCACGAACATCGGCGCCAGCCACAGCAGCGTGCGGAGGAGGAAGCGATCAATCGGGCGGCGCGGCATCATGGCGAGACTGTCGGCGTGGAGAGTGGGTTCTTGGCCGCCGGCGCCGGCAGCATCCGTACCCACAGCAGGTAGACGATGAGGCCATCCAGCATGATCAGGGTCTGCCAAAGATAGAGATGCGCCCATTCGAACCAGACCGGGTTCCATTGCAACAGGTAGAACAGGCTGATGATCCGAACCACGTTCAGGGCTTGAATGGCCAAAAAGCCAAGCGCGAGCCCGATGAGCTTCTGTTTCCAACCCGCCGGCGTGGCGGCGATGGCGGCCATCACCACGATCATGGCCTCGACTCCGTTGCAGCCGGGCTGAATGCTCACCGCCGCGCCCGTCGTCATGTTGCTCAGAACGATGCCCTGGGCCTGCACCGTGCTGTCGAAGGTCTGAAGCACGACGGCGCTCGCCTGGGCCACCAACGCGGTGAACGGCTGGATGACCCAGGTCTGCACCGGCCCCAGCAATTCGATGGTGAACAGCGCCAGAAGAATAATCACGAAAATAATCAACGGCATGATGCGGAGGTCTCGCGGGAAAGCCATGGCTTGGCTGGATACGGCGATGGGTTCGCTGCCGTCTTTCATGGATTCCAGAGGCTATCTTAGCGTGTCGCAATGACTTTTTCCCCTTCCGCGTTCCGTGGCGGGTTCCGGCGCGCAACCGGGCGGATGCGGCCATGACGCCGCCCGAACTCACACCCCTGTGTGCTAAAATCCAACGCTTTACGGCCGCCCCAGCGGCCGGGTCGGGTGCTGACGAGGGTTCTACATGACTGAAATCGCCAAAGAAATCCTGCCGGTCAATCTCGAAGACGAGATGCGGCAGTCCTACCTCGACTACGCCATGAGCGTGATCGTGGGGCGGGCGTTGCCGGACGTGCGCGACGGTCTCAAGCCGGTGCATCGGCGGGCGCTGTTCGCCATGAGCGAACTAGGCAACGACTGGAACAAACCCTACAAGAAATCGGCTCGGGTGGTCGGCGACACGATCGGCAAGTACCATCCGCACGGCGATACGGCAGTCTACGACACCATGGTCCGCATGGCGCAGCCTTTCTCCCTGCGCTATATGCTGATTGATGGGCAAGGGAATTTCGGTTGTTTTAGCGGCGATACCCAGATCAAGCTGGCTGATGGAAGCGAAAGGAGCTTCGCCGAACTGGCTCAATTACCGTCAGATGAAATCTTTTATGTTTATGCGGTTGACGATAGCGGTAGTATCGTCATTGCGGAAGGCCGGTTTTCACGGATTACGCGCCATGATGCAGAACTATTGGAAATAGTATTGGATAACGGTGCAATGGTGCGTTGTACACCGGATCATCGCTTTATGCTGCGTGATGGAACCTATAAGGAAGCCAAAGAGCTGATGCCGGAAGATAGCCTGATGCCGGGAATTTTCGATACGGCGCCGGTCAAGGAAGGTTTAAATGATTATCTGCGGATATTCCAACCGAATTTGGGTGAGTATCAGTTTGTCCATTATCTCGCCGATCAATTCAATGCTCGCAATGGTTTGGCTCGTGAATTTAGCGGACCATTTGTCCGTCATCATTGTAATTTCAATCGATGGGATAATACGCCACCGAATATCCAACGCTTGGCCTTTCTTGAGCATTTACATCTCCATGCCGCGCAGATTGGTGAGTTATGGAACGAATCCACCTTCCGGGAAGCACAGAAGCAAGGCGTACAACGCTATTATGATGAAAACCCCGATGCTCGGGAAGTACGTCGGCAACGCTTCATCGCGCAAAATCAGGACGAGACTTTCCGCCAGCAGAACGGACCACGCGTAGCAAAAAGCTTGAAGGCGCTTTATGCTGAAAATCCGCACCTGCGAAAGGGTATTTCTGATCGGATGCAAGAACTATGGCAGGATCCGGACTATCGAGAAAAGATGTCGGAGGTTTTAGTTGGAATCGAGAAAAGACCGCTTTCACCGGAAGAGAAGGCACGTGTTGGACAAATTATCTCACAGAAGAGCCGGATCATGTGGAGCGATCCGATCAAGCGGGTGGAGATTACAGAAGCAATCTGCCGTGCATTAGCTTCGGAAGATGTTCGCGCCAAGATTAGCGAGCGCGTTCGGCAGGATTGGCAAAATCCAGCTTATCGGGCCAAGTTTCACACCGAACATTTTTCCCGAATGGCCCAAGCCTTATGGGAGAAGCCGGAAACCCTCGTTTTGCATCGGGAAAAGATCGAGCGGCAATGGCGGGATACGGGCTTTCGCGAAGCGCAAAGACAGGGTGTTCAGCACAGTAATACCCAGCGCTTACAGGAAAATCCATGCATGATGCAGGAGATGAACGACAAAGCGGTATCCGTTTTGCGCAAGAACTGGCAAAAACAGGATTATCGACAACAGGTCATGCGCCAGAAAATTGCCGGCTACGTGCAAGGATTGATAAAAGCATTTCCCGAACAAACGGTTACTCCTGAACTTTACGAGTCGCAACGCTCCAGGAATTGGATTCCACACGTGGGGAAAGTAGTGGAATACTTCAGCGATTTTGAAGCGATGGTAGAAGCAGGCAGGCATTATAACCATCGTATTGTCTCTAAAAGAATTCTTCACCAAACTGCCGATGTTTATGACATTACGGTGGATGAATACCACAATTTTCTTTTAGCTTCGGGTGTATTTGTCCACAATTCTATCGACGGCGACGCTCCGGCCGCCATGCGTTACACGGAGGTGCGCATGGCCCGCATCGCCCACGAGATGCTGGCCGACCTCGACAAGGAAACGGTGGATTTCGTCCCCAATTACGACGAATCGGAACACGAACCATCGGTTTTCCCCACCCGCCTGCCCAATCTGCTGGTCAACGGCTCCTCCGGCATCGCCGTCGGCATGGCCACCAACATCCCGCCGCACAATCTTGGCGAAGTGGTGGACGCCTGCATTGCCCTGATCGACGATTCGACGCTGACGGTCGCCGATCTGATGCGGCATATTCCGGGGCCGGATTTCCCCACCGCCGGCTTGATCAATGGCGTTAGCGGCATCCGCGATGCCTACGAAACCGGCCGCGGTCGGGTACAGATGCGCGCCCGCACCGAGATCGAAACCGACGAGGCGCGCAACCGGCAGGCCATCATCGTCACCGAACTGCCCTATCAGGTGAACAAGGCCCGACTGATCGAGAAAATCGCCGAGCTGGTCAAGGATAAGAAGATCGAGGGCATCGCCGAATTGCGCGACGAATCCGACAAGGATGGATTGCGCATCTACATTGAGCTGCGGCGCGGCGAGTCCGCCGAGGTGGTGCTGAACAATCTGTTCCTGCACACCTCGCTGCAATGCGTGTTCGGCATCAACATGGTGGCGTTGGTGGAAGGTCAGCCGCGCCTGTTGAATCTCAAGCAGGTGCTGGAGGCGTTCCTGACCCATCGCCGCGAGGTAGTGGTGCGGCGCACCGTGTTTGAGTTGCGCAAGGCGCGCGAGCGTGCCCACATCGTCGAGGGGCTGGCGGTGGCGCTGGCCAATCTGGACCCGCTGATCGCTCTGATTCGCGGCGCCGCCGATCCCGCCACCGCCCGGACCGCGCTGTTGGCGCGGGCGTGGACGCCGGGCCAGGTCATGGATTTGCTGGCGCGCGTTGGCGCGGATAGTTCGCGGCCGGAGGATCTGCCGGCGGAGTTTGGCTTGAGCGCGGCCGGCTACCGGTTGTCGCCGGCCCAGGCGCAGGCGATTTTGGACTTGCGGCTGCATCGGCTGACTGGCCTGGAACAGCGCAAGCTGCTGGACGAATATCAGGAATTGCTGGGCCGGATCCAGGATCATCTGGAGATCCTCACCGTGCCGGAACGGTTGACGGCGGTGATCCGCGCCGAGTTGACCGAGTTGCGCGCCCAGTACGCCGACGCCCGCCGTACCGTGATTCTGCCCGACGAACAGAACTTCAATCTGGAAGATCTGATCAACGAAGAAGCCATGGTGGTCACCTTGTCGCACGCCGGCTACGTCAAATCGCAGCCGCTGTCGTTGTACCGGGCGCAGAAACGCGGCGGGCGGGGGCGGGCGGCGACCACGGTCCGGGAAGAGGATTTCGTGGACAAGCTGTTCATCGCCAGCACCCACGACACCATCCTCTGCTTCTCCAACCGGGGCCGGGTGTACTGGAAAAAGGTCTACGAACTGCCGCAGGCTGGTCGGACGGCGCGGGGCAAGCCCATCGTCAATTTGTTGCCGCTGGAGGAAGGCGAGCGCATCAACGCGGTGCTGCCGGTGCGCGAGTTCAGCGACGACCACTATCTATTCTTTGCCACCGCCGGCGGCACGGTCAAGAAAACTCCGCTGTCGGAATATTCCCGGCCCCGGCCGAGCGGCATCATCGCCATTGATTTACGCGATGGCGACCAACTGGTCAACGTCGCGCTGACCCACGGCCAGCGCGACATCATGCTGTTTACCGATGCCGGTAAAGCCTTGCGTTTCGCCGAAACCGAGGTGCGGGACATGGGCCGTTCCGCCTGTGGGGTGCGCGGCATCCGCCTGGACCAGGGGCAGAAGGTGATCGCCTTGATCGTGGTGGACGAGGGCGCGGTGCTGACCGTGACCGAGAACGGCTACGGCAAGCGCACCCCGGTCGATGACTATCCGCGCAAGGGCCGTGGTGGCCAGGGCGTCATCTCGATCCAGACCTCCGAGCGCAACGGCCGGGTCATCGGCGCGGTGCAGGTGGAAAGCGACCACGAGATCATGCTGATCACCGATGGTGGCACCCTGGTGCGGACCCCGGTGGAGGGTATTTCGCTGGTGGGCCGCAACACCCAGGGCGTCACCCTGATCAGACTGCAAGATCCGGAGAAGTTGACCGGGATCGAGAGGATCGAAAGCATCGGCGAAGCGGACGGTAACGGCGATCTGCTGGCGGATGACGACTCGGCGCTGGACGCTGGCGAAGAGGGTGGGGATGAAACATGAGTGAGGCGGACAGCCTGCAAACCCTGCGCGAGCGGATCGATGCGCTGGACGAGCGGATTCAGACGCTGATCGCCGAGCGGGCGCGCTGCGCGCAGCAGGTCGGCGCGATTAAGCGGACTGCTGGCGCCACCGGCAATTTCTACCGCCCCGAGCGCGAGGCGCAGGTGCTGCGGCGGGTGATCGAAGCCAACCGGGGGCCGCTCAGCAACGAGGAAATGGCCCGGCTGTTCCGCGAGATCATGTCGGCCTGCCTGGCGCTGGAGGAACCGCTGAAAATCGCCTTTCTCGGCCCGGAAGGCACCTTCACCCAGGCCGCCGCGCTCAAGCATTTTGGTCAGTCCATCCACAGCATCCCGCTGCGGGCGATTGACGAGGTGTTCCGCGAAGTCGAGGCGGGTTCCGCCGATTACGGGGTGGTGCCGGTGGAAAACTCCACCGAGGGCGTGGTCAATCACACCCTGGACATGTTCCTGCAATCGCCGCTGCGGATTTGCGGCGAGGTGCAGATGCGCATCAATCATCATTTGATCACCCACGCCACCGATCTCAAGGCCATCCATCGGGTTTATTCCCACCGCCAGTCGCTGGCGCAATGTCGGGAGTGGCTGGACGTGAACCTGCCGCGAGTGGAGCAGGTCGAGGTCAGCAGTAATGGCGAGGCGGCGCTGCGGGTGCGCGGTGAAGCGGACGCGGCGGCGATTGCCGGGCAGTGCGCGGCGGATATTTATCAGTTGCCGACGCTGGTGCGGAATATTGAGGACGAACCCAATAATACCACCCGGTTCTTGATGATCGGCTCGCAGCCCATTGCGCCGTCCGGCGATGACAAGACCGCGCTGCTGGTGGCTTCGCTCAACCGGCCCGGCGCATTGTTCAATTTGCTGGAGCCGCTGGCCCGGAATAATGTGAGCATGAATCGCATCGAATCGCGGCCCTCGCGGCGCGGCATGTGGGATTACGTGTTCTTCATCGACCTGGACGGTCACGCCCAGGATGAACCGGTGGCCAGGGCGCTGGCCGAATTGCGCGAACAGGCCAGCCTGTTCCGGGTGCTGGGGTCGTATCCCAAGGGCGTGTTGTGAGCGACGACTACGGTTCCCCGTGGAAGGAAGTGCTGGAACGCTACTTTCCCGCTTTTCTCGCCTGGTTCTTCCCCGCTGCCCACGCCGACATTGCCTGGGAACACGGTTATCGTTTTCTCGACAAGGAACTGCAAAAGGTGGTCCGCGACGCCCGGCTGGGGCGGCGCTGGGCCGACAAACTGGTGCAAGTGACCACCCGCGACGGCGGCGAAGACTGGCTGTTGGTGCATATCGAAGTGCAGGGACAACGGGAATCCGGCTTCGCCCAGCGGATGTTCAGCTACAACTATCGCCTGTTTGACCGCTACGCCCGCCCGGTGGTCAGTCTGGCGGTGCTGGGCGAGGGGCAGGGCGAAACCGCCGGGCAGTTCGGCTACGGCCGTTGGGGCGGTGAAACCCGCTTCACGTTTCCCGTGGTCTGCCTGAACGACTACCGCGACCGACAGGCGGAAATGCTGGAATCGGCTAACCCTTTTGCCGTCGTCGTTCAGGCCCATCTGGAAGCGCAAGCCACCGCCGACGATCCCGCCCGTCGCTACCAGGGCAAGCTGCAACTGGTCAGGAGCCTGTATCGGCGTGGCTGGGCGCGGCAGGATATTCTGGAGCTATTCCGGGTGATTGACTGGCTGTTGCAACTGCCAGCCGCACTGGAGAATCAGCTTTGGACGGAAATCCAAGATCACGAGGAGGCGACACAGATGCGCTACGTTACGAGTGTGGAACGGATTGGTATGCAGAAGGGAATGGAGAAGGGAATGGAGAAGGGAATGGAGAAGGGATTGCTACAAGGTTTGGAATCGGAACGGCGATTGCTGATGCGAATGATTCGCCGCCGTTTCGGAGAGGCGCTCGCTGAGCAAAGCGCCCCCATGCTGGAGCAGATCCAGCAGCCAGTGATCTTTGAAGATCTCGGCGAGGCTCTGTTTGACTGCCCGGATGAGCAGGCTTGGCTGGCGCGGATCAACGCGGCGGCGCGGGCACGAGCGGACAACCCGCCGAATAGCGAAATGGCTCTTTGAAACTCAGCCGCTGACGGATTCTCAAGTTGACCGAAATCCTCTCCGATTCGCCCGAAGCCCGCTTTGTCGGGTTGATGAGCGAGTTATTCCAATTGCGTGAAGCCGATGAACTGGATTTCGGCATTTATCGCGTGATCAAGCGTCACAATCAGAAGGTACGAGAATTTCTTGGCGAAGTGGTTGAGGAAAGCGGCCAGCCGGTGTTGCGCGGCGGCGAACTGGCGGGGATTTTAGAGCAGGCGTTTCAGCACATGGAAAGTGAGACCAGGAACGAAAAGAAAGTGAAGTTGGAATCAATGGGTCAGGAACTGGGCATCAAGACCAATATCTCTGCCGAAGAGCGGCAGCAATACCTGACCGATATCGAGAAGATTCCGGCCATGCACCAAAAAGTCATGGATTACCGCGATCTTCGCGAAGAACTCGAAACCACGTACAGCGCCAGCGCCGACCGCTCGGAAGTGTTGAACCGGCTTTACGAGTTTTTCTCCCGCCATTATCAGGATGGTGATTTTATCGTCCAGCGCCGCTATGGACGCAATGGCGCTCGCTATATCAAGTCATCGGGCGAAGATACGGAGTTTCATTGGGCGACCGAGGATATGTATTACATCAAGTCGGGCGATGTTTTCACCGATTATCCGGTACGGTTGAGCAATGGCCAGCGGTTGATGTTTTGCGTTGACGCCGAGACGCTGAATCAAACTCGCGCCGAACTGAAGCCCACCGATAAGGCCAGCTACAAGCTTCGCGCCATTACCCCAGACTCCCCTCGCCCTTCGGGAGAGGGGCTGGGGGTGAGGGAACTCCCCTCTCCCGCTGGGAGAAGGGTTGGGGGTGAGGGTTCCTTCCGCGTCATCCTCGATTATGTCAAGGGCGCGCAAAGAACCAGGGCACAACTCGACGAAATCGCCAGCCAAGCCGCCGCTATTGCCAAGGTACAGCCGGAAGAAATCGCCCGGCATTTGCGCCGCTACATCGCCCGCAATCAATCCGACTTTTTCATTCACAAGCGGCTGCAAGAGGCGCTGGACGACGATCTGGATATTTTCGTCAAAACCGATGTGTTGAATGCGGATCAGTTGTTGGCCGACGATGCGGGCCACATTCCGGCGCGGGCGCTGCGGGTGGCGCGGACGATTCGCCGGGTCGGTCGGCGGATCAACGCTTTTCTGGGCGTG
This sequence comes from Candidatus Contendibacter sp., assembly GCA_049290615.1. Lineage (GTDB taxonomy): Bacteria > Pseudomonadota > Gammaproteobacteria > Competibacterales > Competibacteraceae > Contendibacter. The sequence continues at coordinate 10,088 of JBATNZ010000181.1, read as the reverse complement.
CTGGAGGATTATCAGAAGCGGTTGTGGGAGAAGAAAAAGCTGGTGCTTTCCACCCGCTACGTCATCACCCTGGATCGGCTGGACAAGCTGGCCGGGCGGGCGTTCGTCGAGGCAAACCTTGCGGCGATTCTGGCCAACGCGGCGCAAGTGGCCGAATGGCAAACCTTGGGCTTTGGCGAGTTGGCGACGGTGGAAGCCGTCCGGCGCGAGGATGGCGGGTTTTTGCCGTTGCCGGTGGATACGCTACATTTTGGCGAGGATTTCAAGTGGGCGCTGCTGGCGGCGGTGACGAAGGATCATTCGCTGGATGAATCGCTCGATGGGGTGGCGATTCATTCGGATAACTGGCAGGCGCTCAATACCATGCAGGAGAAGTATTGGGAGCGAGTGAAATGCGTTTACATCGATCCGCCGTATAACACGGGTGGCGATGGGTTTCCTTATAAGGATGCATTTAAACATGCCAGTTGGATGGCAATGATTGGTGATCGTCTCTATAAGGCAGCACGATTAATTCAACCTAATGGAGCAATTTTTACCAGCATCGATGCAAATGAGCGAAAGAGCTTGGAAATAGCTTTAGATTATGCATTTAGTCGCCAGAATCGCGTTGAAGAAATAATCTGGATTCAAAACTCGACCAAGAGTCAGTCCCCGACCTATTCCAATAACCATGAATATGTTGAAGTTTATTGTCGTGATCTGGACACCGTAAAGCGGGATGAAAAAATGTTCCGGGAACCGAAACCCGGTTATGCTGAAATTATGGAGTTGATTGAGAGCCTGAATCCATATTTTCCGAGTGTTGTTGAAATCAAAAAAAAGATCACTACCTTATTCAAACAGCATGAAGCAGATTTTCGAGATGAGCTGGAAGAACAGGGAATTGAGTATGATAAGGCTCTTGATCCATGGAAAGGTCTTTACAATTACCGAAATGCTGAATACCGGAATGATGAAGGCCATTTGGTTGCTGAGTCAGAAGCACAGGCAAATGAAGCAACGATATGGATTTGGCGCGAAGATAATCCGTCTATGCCTCTTGTTTCAGCAGGGTCGCAAAAAGCTAGTGTAAAAGACCCTAACGATCCTAACTACCGATTTTATGCACCTTTACATCCAAAAACTGGAAAACCTTGCAAACCGCCAAAGCGCGGTTGGGTATGGCCGTACCAGCCATTAAAAGGTTTTAGTCAGTCGTTTGAAAAAATGGAGATGGATCACCGGATTGCTTGGGGCGATGATGAAAGTAAAATCCCACAATCCAAAAAATTCCTGCATGAAGTTGAAACCAATGTTAGCAAATCCGCCATTCTTGATTACACTGATGGTGAAAAAGAACTTACCAATCTAACCGGGAAGACCCGTAGTTTTCCCAATCCAAAACCAACGACCCTAATCAGCCGTTTTATCCTGCAAACCTCTGAATCTACGGAGACCATTATGGATTTTTTTGCAGGTTCCGGCACTACAGCGCAGGCGGTTATTGAAGCCAATCATACCGACCGGGCAAGACGCAGAATGATCATGGTTGAGGCAGCCTCCTACTTTGACGCGATCCTGCTCCCCCGGCTGAAACGGCTTGGAGCAGGACGGTTATGGCGCAATGGCAAGCCCTTAGCGATTAACGGCCCCGGCCTGTTCATGCGCGTCCAGCGTCTCGAACAATACGAAGACACCCTGGAAAATCTCGCCGTCGCCGCCGGCGAAAATCAAAATCTGTTCGCCGGCCCGGAGGCGCTGGCCTACGATCTCGACGCCGAAGCCAAGCGCCTGCTGCTCGCCAGCCCGTCCTTTACCGCACCCTTCGGCCTGACCCTCAAACGCATTGCCGGCGCCGACGTGGAAACCGGCCCGGTTGATCTGGTGGAAAGCCTCATCTACCTGCTCGGCCTGCACGTCGAACGGCTGTATCGAGAACAAGGCTCCGTCGTCATCACCGGCGCGCTGAACCGCAGCCAACAAACCGCCGCCGTGTTCTGGCGTGACAACGTGCTGCACGGCGCGGACTGGCTGCAAGGCAAAATGGCCGAACATCCCGCCGACCGCTACTACACCAACGACCCCGCCCGCCTGTCGTTCCCTGGCGTGGAACGCTTCGCCGCGATTGAAACCGTATTTGTAGACGGGATGAATGGTGGTAGGTAGCCAATGGATATTTATACGGCAGCGACGAAATCGGGTGGGCCTCATCATGGATTGTGGAAAAACTATCGAGATCGTCCGGTCGCCATGCTCGAACGCGCAATAAGATCGTTGGAACAATGCGTTGCCGAACATCAGGCCAAGATCGCGCGACCGTATGACTTCTTACGGCCGGATGTGCCGGAGATTCAGATCAAGCATCTGGTCAAAATTAAATGGCCGGAAGAAATCGACACGTTCAAGGCTCAGATTGCGGTGTTAAAGGGTCTCATCGAGGAGAAACACCATGGCGGAACAGATTGATTATCAAGTGGTATTGCAGGAATTGCTCGGAAAGGCCCGGCGTGCGGCGGGGCAGGCGGCCCAGGGCGACGCTTATCATCAAGGATTACGCATGGCCTATTACGACCTGATCAGCTTCGCCCTGGATCAAGGCAAGGCTTTTGGCGTTTCCGCAGCCGATTTGGGTCTTGCCGGATTCGATCCACAGGATTTGTTGCGCGAACCGGCACCCGAAAGATCGCGCCAAGCCGCCTAAATGGCCAAACGCGCCGCCGTCGCTCGCGCCGTGGTTTCCGGCCATGTCCGGCTCAAGCGTTCTCTGGTCCTGCGGGACTTTCTAGCCGCCGACTTGCGGTTGCGCCCGCGCGACGCCGAACGCTACCTGAACGACCAGGAGACCGCCGAGGGCGCGCTGGAAGCCCTGAACGCGAACGGCTATCTCAACGCCCTGCGCCAGGCCGCGCCCGCCAGCGCCGCGCCCCTGCTGGAGCAACTCGATAGCGAAGTGCGCGCCGCCTGCCAGCAAGCCGGCTTCGCCCCGCGCTACTTTCAATATCTCGCCGTCCTGTTCGCCGCCCACCATTTCAACCGGATGTTCGCCGACCGGGACGCGCTGCTCGCCGACCTGATCCAGTTTCACCGGCAGGCATGGAGCGGGCGCGGCCAGTATCGGGTCGCCGACTTCGCGCCGGACGACCTGCAACAGGCCGCGTTCTGGATGGCCACCGCCGCCGGCAAGACCCACATCCTGCACGCCTGCCTCGCGCTGCTGGCGCAACGCCGCTTCCCCGACGGCCGGGGCTTCGACCACGTCATCCTGATCACGCCCTCGGAAGCCCTGTCCCGCCAGCACGCCGACGCCCTGCGCCGCGCCATGCGCCGCCCGGTGTTCGTCTATCCCGACGACGGCGACGGTTCCCGCATCGCCGACCAGTCCGCCGATACCGTCATCATCATCGACATCAACAAGCTCACCGAGAACAAGCAGGGCGACGGCGTTTCCCTCGACACCACGGCGTTTGCCGACCGGCGCAATCTGGTGTTCGTGGACGAGGGCCACAAGGGGCAGAAGAGCGAGGCATCGGTGTGGAAGCGCATTCAGCGCAACATGGCCGGAGTCGGGCATTCCCAAGCCTATTACCGTGGCCTGCTGATCGAATTTTCCGCCACCTTCGGCCAAGTCGCCGAACCCGAACACGCTTTCGACCGCTACGCCAAAGCGGTGGTGTACGACTACGCCTACGACCGCTTTCACGCCGACCGCTACGGCAAGGATTTCGACGTGCGCAACCTGCAAGGCGTCAGCGGCTGGAATCACCATGGCGACGTGCTGGCGACCGCGCTAACCGCCTACTGGTGGCAACTGCACGCTTACCGGAATCCCGCTGTCGCCGCCGAGATCGAAGCCAAAGGGTTGACCGTCGAACAACCGCTGTGGGTGTTGCTCGGCCTGTCGGTGGTGGGCGCCCGTGGCGGCGATGACCCCGATTACCGCTCCGACATCATCGAAGTGCTGACCTTCCTCAAACGGCTGTTCGCCGATGGCGGCAAGGCGTTTCTCAGCGACGCCCTGCGCCGGCTGGCGGGCGACGACGGCGAGGCGTTGTTGCCCAAGCCGGTTTGGGAGGCCGTGCGAACCACGGACCCCGCCGCGCTCGCCAACGCCCTTCTGCGCGACGTATTCGGCTATCAGCCGGGCGCGGTGTTGGTGTTGCGCGCCCTTAAAACCAGTCGCGGCGAAGTCGGGTTGGGCTTGTCGCTCGGCGACCGGGTGCGCTACTTCGGCGTGGTCAACATCGGCGATGCCGACAGCCTGAAAAAGGCGCTGGAGCCGCACGGCCTGGAAGTCGATAGCGACGCCTTCACCCCGTCGCTGTTCGCCGCCCTGGAACGCCGCGATTCCACCGTCAACCTGCTGATCGGCTCGCGCCGCTTTTCCGAAGGCTGGAACAACTACCGCGCCAGCTCGCTGACCCTGCTGCGGCTGGGCAGCGGCGAAGGCCCGCTGATTATCCAGATGTTCGGGCGGGTGGTGCGCTTCAAGGGTTGCGGCGGCGACGGCAAACGCCTGGCCGCGCCGCCCGCGTCCATCGCGCCCTTGCAAACCGCCTATGTCTACGGCCTGCGCGCCGATTACATGAGCAAATTCCTGGAAAGCCTGCGGGCTAACGGCATTGAACCGCAGACCGAACTGTTCCCCACCACCATTCTGCCCGACCCGCCGCTGTCGTCCCTGCTGCACCTTTCCGCCCAGGACCCCGATCAGCGGGAGTTCACGCTATCCGCCCGCGGTGGTTCGGACTGGCATACCCGGGCCGAACCGGTTGGATTATCGCTGGCGGCCCGGGTCGAAAGAATCCAGATGCGCCATGGAACCGCCGAGTCGTTCGATAAGATTGAACTGGGCGAGGACATTAAGGATCGCTTTGTGGCCCTGTTGCCTTATCTGGATTTCGACGGCATCGCCGCCCGGCTGCTGGAATTCCGGGCCGCCAACGGCTGGTGGAACCTGACGTTCGACCGCGCCGGTTTGCGGGAAGGGCTGGAGTGCGGCCCCTACACGCTGGAAGGCTCGCCGCGATTGGTGATGATCGGCAACCGCGCCGATTTACACCGGCTGGAAACCATCGCGGTTACCCTGCTGCAACGGCTGCTGCGTAGCGCCTGGCGTCGCCAGCAAGCCCGGCGGATTCGCTATCAAATCGCGCCGCTGAATCCCGCAAGCGATCTGTTGCCCGAGGAAATTCAAGTCAGGAAAATCGCCTGATGGCTATAGCGATCCTAATGCCGGTGGTAGCCATTCCCCTCCTTGTCAAGGAGGGGTGGCGCGTAGCGCCGGGGTGGTTCGTCACGGCGATTCCACAAGCCAGATAGGATCGCCGATATGCAAAATCCTTCGCTGTTCGATGACGCCCCCTTCCAACACGACGGCGTGGACGGTTTGCCGCTGATTACCGACCGCGCGACCGACCAGGTTCTGGTGTACACGCCCGGCCATCTCTACACGCCTTCTCCGGTTGCAGTGGACGGCATCGGCAAGGCCGCCGGCCCCGGCGCGTTGATCGCAACCGAAAGGGAATTCATCGCCAAATTGATCCGGCATCTCGACCCGCATCATGCGAAAAACGAAGACGTGATCAAGCGCATCCCGGCGGCGATTAAACAGGGCCAGCGGGAATATTTTCTATTGCGCAATCTGGACCGTTCTCCCGATGGAACCCGCCTGCGGCTGGCCGGGGAGGACTGGTTTTACCCGGACTTCATCTTCTGGATCATCGACAAGGCGACACAGCCGGAAACCCAGCGATTGTGCTATCTCGACCCCAAGGGTTTGGAAATGGGAATGCGCGGCGGCTGGAATCACCACAAAGTTCTGTGCTTCGCGTACAAGCTGGTCGAGATCGCCAGCCAACTTGGGAATACCCATGACCGGAACGGGCAACCCGTGAAGTTTCGCCTGAAAGGGGCGTTCATCTCGACCACCAAACGTCAGGAGTTGGAGAAAGCCACCACGGGTTCGCAGGAATTTCACGTTTACGACGACGAGGGGCGCAAGGTTTTTCCAAGTTACGACCAGTTCGCCAAGGGCGGCATTTTCTTTGAAGAAAAAACGGATCATATCGAGCGGTTGATGACGTATCTGCTGGAGGATGAATCGCTGCTGGATCAGGTCATGCGCCGCGCCGCGACCGCGAACTTGCAACCAGACACCCTGCCGGACGACGAAATTGGCTGCTTTTTCCGTTACCTGCTACTGAAAAATCCCAACAGCCTGGCGGCGGCGCTGGGGGAACTGGTCCGCTACACGCTCACCACCATCGATCTGGACCACGTCATGGCCCGGATTCAAACGGAAAGCCGCAAGGAACTGTCGCCGTATTTGAAAAAGGGCATGATTCATAAAATGACCGGCGGCATGGAGGATGTGGAGCGCATCGCCCAGCCATGCCGGGAATTGCTGGAACGCTGTAAGGCGTGATTTCGGGAGCAGTTTCACCGGGCAACCTACAGAACGCCGGAATTTTCTGATAGGGTTGCCGCAACGCCTCAGCCTTCTCGAAGGAGCCCAATCATCCATGACCTGCGATTTCCTCTCCCTCGCCGCCCCCGGCGTGCGCACCCTGCAACCCTACCAACCCGGCAAGCCGGAAAGCGAACTGCGCCGGGAATATGGCCTGAGCAACATCGTCAAGCTGGCGTCCAACGAAAATCCGCTCGGTCCCAGTCCCCGAGCGTTGACCGCCGTGCGCGAGGCTTTAAATGGACTGGCCCGCTATCCCGACGGCAACGGTTTCGAACTCAAGTCCGCGCTGTCGGCCAAGCTGGGTCTCTCGATGGCGGCGCTGACCCTGGGCAACGGCTCCAACGACGTGTTGGAACTGGCGGCGCGGGCATTCCTGACCCCGGAGCACGAAGCGGTGTTCTCCGAACACGCCTTCGCCGTTTATCCCATCGTTACCCAGGCCATCGGCGCCACCGCCCGCGTCGCCAAGGCCAATCCGCCCGATCACGCCATGCCCCATGGCCACGATCCGGCGGCGCTGCTGGCGCTGATCAACGACCGGACCCGGCTGGTGTTCATCGCCAACCCCAACAATCCCACCGGCACCTGGCTGAAAACGGTGGAACTGGAAGCCTTTCTGGAAGCGGTTCCCGAACAGGTCATCGTAGTGGTGGATGAGGCGTATGGTGAATATGTGGACGCCGAGGCGGACTGCCCCAACGCCCTGCGCTGGCTCGACCGATTCCCCAATCTGATCGTCACTCGCACCTTCTCCAAGGCTTACGGACTGGCCGGATTGCGGGTCGGCTACGCGGTGTCCCATCCCCAGGTGGCGGATTTGCTGAACCGGGTGCGCGAGCCGTTCAACGTCAACAGCCTGGCGCTGGTCGCGGCGGCGGCGGCGCTGGACGATGTCAGCCATCTGGAGCGGAGCAAAGCCCTCAACCGCGCTGGCATGAAGCAGTTGCAAGAAGCTTGTCGCCAGTTGGGTTTGAGCTGGCTGCCGTCGGTCGGTAATTTCCTGTGCGTGGACGTGGGCCGACCGGGGCGCGAGGTATTCCTGGAACTGCTCAAGCGCGGCGTGATCGCCCGGCCGGTGGACAATTACGGCTTGCCCCAGCACCTGCGAATCACCATCGGCGCCGAAGCGGAAAACGCCCGCTTGATCGAAGCCCTTAACGACGTGCTGAAGGGCTGACATGGCCGCGCAACAGCCTTTGATCCGGCGGCTGTGCGTCATCGGCGTCGGCCTGATCGGCGGCTCGCTGGCCCGCGCCCTCAGGCAGGCGGGCGAAGTGGGCGAAGTGATCGGCTCCGGCCGCAACGAGGACAACCTGCGCGCCGCGGTCCGCCTGGGCGTGGTGGATCGCTACGATACCGATCCGGCCCGCGCGGTCGCCGGCGCTGACGTGGTGGTGGTGGCCGTGCCGCTGGGGGCGATTGAACCGGTGTTGCGCGCCATCGTTCCGCATTTATCGCCCGGTGCGGTGGTGACCGATGTCGGTAGCGCCAAGGGTAGCGTGGTGGCGGACGTCGAGCGGATTTGTGGCGGCGTCCCGCCGAACTTCGTACCCGGCCACCCCATCGCCGGCACCGAACAGAGCGGGGTCGAAGCCTCCTTCGCCACCCTGTTCCAGCGCCGGCGGGTGATCCTGACCCCGCTGGCGGAAACCGCCGCCGCCGCCCATCACCTGGTTAGAACAATGTGGGAGTCAACCGGCGCCGAGGTGGTGGACATGGGCGTGCGCCATCACGACGCGGTGCTGGCCGCCACCAGCCATCTGCCGCACATGCTGGCTTATACCCTGGTGGATACCCTGGCGCGGCTGGACGACCGGGCGGAAATTTTCCGCTATGCCGCCGGCGGTTTCCGCGACTTCACCCGCATCGCCTCCAGCGATCCGCGGATGTGGCACGACATCTGTGTCGCCAACCGCGAACAGTTGCTGGAGATGATCGCCCTGTTCGGCGCCGATCTGGAGCGGTTGGCCGAGGCGATCCGCGCCGACGACCGCGCCGCGATTCTCGCCACTTTCCAGCGGGCCAAGCGCGCCCGCGACAACCTGTATCTCGACTGATCCTTGCACAATATGACCACTCTCACCTTGGTCGTCGAGCCCGGCGGCGCGTTGCGCGGGCGCATTCGCGTACCCGGCGACAAATCCATCTCCCACCGCGCCATCATGTTCGGCGCGCTGGCCGAGGGCATCACCACTATCACCGGCTTTCTGGAAGGCGAGGACTGCCTGGCGACGCTGCGGGCATTCCGCGCCATGGGCGTGCGCATCGACGGCCCGGAACGGGGGCGGGTGACGGTGCGTGGCGTCGGCCTGCGCGGCTTGCACGCCCCGAGCGGTCCACTGGACATGGGTAACTCCGGCACTTCGATGCGGCTGATGAGCGGCATTCTGGCCGGGCAGGCGTTCGATACCATGCTGACCGGCGATGCCTCGCTGACCCGGCGGCCGATGCGGCGGGTGACCGAACCGCTGGCCCGAATGGGCGCGCGCATTGAAACCACCGAAGCGGGCGCCGCGCCGTTGCGAATTCACGGCGGCCAGCGGCTGACCGGCATTGATTACGCTCTGCCGGTGGCCAGCGCCCAAGTCAAATCCTGCCTGTTGCTGGCCGGTCTGTACGCCGAAGGCATGACCCGCATCACCGAACCGGCCCCGACCCGCGACCACAGCGAGCGGATGCTGGCAGGCTTTGGCTATGCATTGCGGCGCGAGGGCCAACACACCGTCGCGTTGGCCGGCGGCGGCCGGCTGACGGGGACTGAAATCGACGTGCCGGCGGACATTTCCTCGGCGGCGTTCTTCCTGGTCGGGGCCAGCCTTGCGCCCGGTTCCGACCTGCTGCTGGAACACGTCGGCGTCAATCCCACCCGTGCCGGCGTCATCGACATCCTGCGGTTGATGGGGGCGGATATCGAGGTGCTGAATCCGCGGCTGGCCGGCGGCGAGCCGGTGGCTGATCTGCGGGTGCGTCACGCGCCGTTGCGCGGCATCCGCATTCCCGCCGAACTGGTGCCGCTGGCGATTGACGAATTTCCGGCGTTGTTCATCGCCGCCGCCCGCGCCGAGGGCGTGACCGTGCTGACCGGCGCGGAAGAGTTGCGAGTCAAGGAAAGCGACCGCATTCAGGTCATGGCCGATGGGCTGAATACGTTGGGCATCGCCGCCGGGCCGACCGCGGATGGCATCGTTATCCAGGGCGGCGCGCTGTCCGGCGGCACGGTGGAGAGCCATGGCGACCACCGCATCGCCATGAGTTTCGCCATGGCCGCGTTGCGCGCCGGCGGCCCCATCTCAATTCATGATTGCGCCAACGTCAACACCTCCTTCCCTGGCTTCGTGAATCTCGCCCAAGCCGCCGGGCTGGCTATCCAGGAACGGGGAATGGTATGAGTACACGGGTTCCCGTGATCGCGGTGGATGGTCCGAGCGGGGTTGGCAAAGGTACGCTCTGCCAGTGGCTGGCGGCCCGGCTGGGCTTTCATCTGCTGGATAGCGGCGCGCTGTACCGGTTGACCGCGCTGGCGGCGTTGCGTCGGAATCTGGCGCTGGAGGACGAGGCCGGGGTTGTGGCGGTCGCCGCCGGGCTGGACGCAAGCTTCGCGCCCGGCGCTGATGGGATCGCGCGGGTGATCCTGGAC
>JBATNZ010000180.1:0-5499 GCA_049290615.1 Candidatus Contendibacter sp. | reverse complement strand
CCTTTCGCCTTTCGCCTTTCGCCTTTCGCCTTTCGCCTTTCGCCTTTCGCCTTTCGCCTTTCGCCTTTCGCCTTTCGCCTTTCGCCTTTCGCCTTTCGCCTTTCGCCTTTAACCTTCCCCCGCCGCTATCCGCAACCGCGCCAGCCAGGCGGTCGCATCCGGGCAGTCGAGCAGGTTCTCGAACAAGTCTTCGAGCGCGGTGAGTTGGTCGATCCGCTCCAGCAGAGGGGCGCTTTGGCCGGCGGTGGTCTCGCCGAAGCGACGGCGGATCAGTCGTAGCAAAGCCCGCCGTTCCGAGTGCAGCCCTTCCTGCCGGCCTTCCTGCCGGCCTTCCTGCCGGCCCTCCTGCCGGCCCTCCTGCCGGCCTTCCTGCCGGCCCTCCTGCTGGCCCTCCTGCCGGCCCTCCTCTTTCCATTGCCGGGTCCAGTCGCGTACACGTTCAGCCAACATGATGCGCACCTCCTCCAGGTCGTCGAGTTCGGGGAATGATACCCGCGGCAGGCAGGTTCGCAGAAACCCTTCGCGCAGCCACAGCAACAGGGAGCGGCGCAGTTCGGCCTGCTCCGGCTCTGTCAGCCAGTCGATCAGGGCGATCAATACCTGTTGCACCGTTTCGGGACCTGGGCTGTTCTCCAAGCGGAACAGGGCGGCGACCAGGTTGCGCATGGTCACCAACTCGGCGTCGGCGTAGGCGCTTTCGTCGATCAGCAGGTAGCGCAACCGGGGCCGGTAGGTATCCAGCCCGACCGGGCCGGGTTCGATTAACTCGGCCACGTCGGTGGGGGCGGTCCAGCGTCGCCGGCCGTTATAGAGGACGATAGGCAGCACCGGCGGCAGGCGACGATGGCGCGTGAGTTGTCGGCTGCGAATCAAGTCCTGATAGAGCAAATCCAGATAGGTGGACAGCCGGGCGGCCATGAAGCGATGGACGCCGGATTGGAATTCAAGCAGGACGTAGACGTAGAGCCAATCCGGCCCCCAGCGCAGCCGCCAAATGACGTCATTGCGGCGTTGCCGCAAGCGGTCGTCGATGAATTCGGTGGGGTATTTTTCCAGGGTGGTGAAGTCGAGTTCGGCGATCCAGGGTTCGCGAACGAAGCCCGTCAGCAAGTCGCGGATTATCTCGGGGTGGGAGAACAGCCGCTTGTAGCCGTGGTCGTGGTCGGTCATCTTGCGCTTTCGCCTTTCGCCTTTCGCCTTTCGCCTTTCGCCTTTCGCCTTTCGCCTCTTCCTAAATCCGCCAGCCGTTCACTTCTATCGGTGGGGCATCTTGGAGCCTTGCGACCACGAATGCCCGGTCGCGGATGAACAGGGCATTGGCCGAAGAGGTTTGCGCGGCGCTCCGGGGAAGAAGTTGGCGCTCAAAGGGTTGATAAACGCATTCCTCGAAGCCGCTGGCGATCAACTGGCGGCGGATGTCGCCATCATCGTAGCCGTAGCGCTGGCCGCTGCCGTTGAGTTCCAGCAACACGCAGCGCAGCGTCGGGGCGCTCAGGGTGTGCGCGGCCCCGTTCAACACTTCGGTTTCAAAACCTTCCACATCGATTTTCAGCATGAGCGGCGTGCGCCCGGCCAAGGCTTCGTCCAGCGTGGTCATGGTCACGGTTTCGGTTCGGGAACCGGCCGCCGGATCGGTGACGATGTGATTGACGGTATCGCCATCAGCGGTGAGCGCCACTTGACCCGACCGCGCGCCCACGGCTTGCCGGTGCAACTCGGTACGGTCGGCGATGCCGTTGAGGCGGACGTTGCGCTCCAGCCAGGCGAAGGCGGCCGAACCCGGTTCGAAAGCGAGGCATGTAGCGCCAGCGCCAGCGGCGGCCAGTACGGTGTAGGAGCCGATGTTGGCCCCGACATCGACGAATAAATCCCCCCCTGCAGGATATGCAGCACGAACGCCATGTCTTCAAATTCATGCAGCCCGACGTAAACATTGCCCGTTGCTCCAGACAGGCCGGGGCGGGCCAGCAGCCAGGTGTCGTTGGCGAACGGGCAAGCAACCGGGCCGGGAACCAGTCGTGCGCCAATCTGCCACGCCACAAACCGCCGCAGGGTGGCCAGTTTTCGACCCTGGCTGAGGGGGCGTTTTAGCAGGAAAGACAGGGTGTTCAAAATACCCATTTCCGAAACTTCTCCTTGGACGGTTGAGGGTCAATCGCTCATCACGCAATCGGGTTGATCACCTTGCCCCAACACCCAGCGATAAACCGACAGCATTCATTGTGAAATTTTAAATTTTTAATGGATAAATCAGTATCTTGGAAGTTTTTTAGCACAAGCCCGGAGAGTTGCCCCTGATGACTCCTACTTCCAGGAGTCTTGATTTTTAGGCAGGAAGCTGCCCGGATCAAAGACGTCGATCCTATCATCCGAATCCAGGTAATCTGTGAATATCACCAGGTTTCGCCCCCCTGGATTCAGGGTCGAGTTGAACAGAATACCGCTTGCGCCAGCCGCAATGACCTCGTCGCCTAACACCCAACTCGGCGGTTCGATCCGTTCGTCGAACCAGAGCCTGCGCCAATCACCATAAAATTCCTGCCACAGCGGCGGCCAGGATGGCGTGTAGCCACCGGTAAAATCAACGACCGTCGCAAGCGACAGGGTATAGGCCACCAGTGTGCCGGGAGGCAACAAGCTCGATAGCTGGCGATATTCCGCGATGGCTGTTGGTTCATCCAGCGCCAAGTACAGCGCATCCACTCCAGGCCGGTTAGCCCGGCCACCATGGCGTCCCGCGCCAGCGCCACTGGTTGGCCGGGTCGCCCAAACCGGCTGATGCACCCGATAAGCCGTGACGCCCCGCAGGCGCGTGAAGATCATCCCGACGCTCCGGCTTCGAGGGACATCACATAGCGCAAGACATCTTCCGTCCGCCCCTCGGACACCAGGGTTTCAGCGGTTTTGTAGCCGAAGGGCGCCAGCGGTTCATTGCGGTACCAAAACAGCGCGCGGTTGACATCACCCGAAACGTCGGTGGCCGCCCGGATGACCCGGAGGGCTTCGCGCAGAAAACGCTGAACCGCCTCGGAAGTCGGCGACCGGGCGAGGGTGTTGCGATGGACATGGGCCTGGGCCGCCAAGGTTTGCAGGTCGATCCCAACGAGCTGGATAAAGCGACTCGGCGAAAGTGCCGCCAGCCCTAGGTCGGGTTCCCGGATAAATTCCATCAACGCCGCAAAGTTCGGAGCCAGAGCCGGCGGCGGGAGAGGTGTTTCGGCAAGGTTCGGCATAATGGTCTCCTTATTGCAATGATCATGCACTATATGAGCACTTTCTGCCGACCAGTGCAAGCTCATCCCTCCAGCCACGCCCCCAGCGCGTCCAGCAGCCACGCCCGCGACCAAGCTCGGCCCGGTTGCCCGGTTTGGTCGGCGAGAAAATCCCGCCAGAAACTGGATGTTGGCCATGCCGGGTATCCCCAAGTATCTACTTCTACTTTGTCAGAACACATGTCACTATTCGTTAAGTTGCTGTTCGACAGGCGGAATCGATCGCGGCCTGCCGTTTGCGGTGGCGGACCTCCATCTGGCGGAGGACCTCCGCCAAGGTGGTATCCCGCCGGGGTAAAAAATGGTTCAACAACGCGCGGATATCGGTGCCACTCAACAACGGGCGGGTCTGCCGGTGAAGCTGACGCTCTTCCAACAGGAACAGCATGGCCATCATGACCAGGGCCAGATGATGGTGCCAACCCCGCCAGCCCCGGACTTGGTAGTCGCCCAGTCCGACGTCCTGTTTGCCCTGTTGCAAGGCGCGTTCGATCCAGTAGCGTTGCCCCTGCATGAACGCCAAGCGGGGTGCCGGCGTGTCGTCCGGCGCGTTGCTCAGGCTGTACTTGATCTCGGTCGGGGTGTCGATTTCCCGACGCACGATCAGGTGCCACGGCCGGGCCTGGACTTCTTCGCCATCCCACAGCCACACCCGCCGATGCAGGATTTCCACCCGCAACGGGCCTTTGGTCCCGTCGCGCAGGGTCACCGGTTGCCAGGCCACCGCCGGTTGCTGCTGGGTCCAGAGGTCAACCCGCACCGCCGGGGCTTGGGCCTGAAGGCGGGTCGGGGAACGACCGTGGGCCGTTTTGGCCGGCGGGATGATCGGCCGCGGATCCTCCAGATCAATTCGCTGGTCCTTGTGAACATCCCCGACAAAAACCTCCCCTTGGTCGTCGAGGGCGCGCAGGAACGCCGGATCACTGCCGTAGAAGCCATCAAAACCCACCCAGGCAAAGCCGATGCCCTGCTGCCGGGCGTGGGTGATCATCGCCAGCGCCAGATCGGTTTTGTGCTGGAAGCCGCGCTGGGCTTGGGGAATGCCCGCCGCCTGGCAGCGCGCCGGGTCGCTCGTCCACGCTTCCGGCAACAACAACCGTTCGTCGATCAAGGTGACCTCGGTCCCCCGGCTCAGCGCGGCAAACACCCCGACCTGACAGTTCTCCACTTTGCCCAACTGGCCGCACCATTGCCGCGCCACTCCCACCGACTGCGTCCCTTTCTTCGGGCACCCGCTCTCGTCAATCAGCAAACTGCTATCGGCGTGTCCCCCCAACCGCCGGTTGGCCTCTTGGGCTACCTGATCCAGCACCGCCCGCTCGGACCACGCCGACTCGCTCAGCATGTGCTGCAAGGCTTGATGGTCCGCCTCGGGAATCGCCTCTTCCATCCGTTCCATGTTCTTGGTTTCCGCCTGGAGCAACCCGCGGACATAGTGCTGGACCGAAGTCTCTACCGTCCGGGTTCGCCGGCGGAAATGGCCACCGAAGCGCTCGCGGAAGTCCAGGAAGCGCTGACCGATCCCGGCCAGCAACCCCACCTCGGCATCCGCAGTCGAGTTTTTTTAAACACGTTCGCGTTTGTCTCTTTCATGATCCACCTCATGAAGCCTTGTCTTTTGATCAGGATTTAATTATCTTTCTTTATTTATAAAATTCAAATAGATGAATCTGACAAAGTAGAATTAAAGAAACTAGGATTTTCGCTATGGGTCTGTCTCATTCACGGCTCCGGCCCTATGCCCCTTCCTCGGCTGCGCCCGTGGCCGTTGGGGCGGCCCTGCTGCCGTCCGCCGCTGCGGGCCTGTTCAACTGCCTGCAAGTTCAAGCCGGATTCGTAGGCGGCGCGGGACTGGGGATCGTCCTTGACGGCCTGCTCCTGCGCCGGGGTCAACCGAATATCTTGCCGGGCGCGGTCGATGATGAAAGCACGTTCCTGGGCTTGCCGTTTCTGGGGTCAACTCACGAAACGGAAAAAACTGTACGTTAAGCACCAAGGCGCCAGGTTGAAACCTAAGACTCGACTATCAAGGATTTTTTCCGCTCACAAACCTTGACAAACCTTCCTGGATGAAGTTGAGCGTATCAAGGTGACGGCCTGCTCGGGAGAAGCCGGATGATTTTCACCCAACCGCTTTCGTTCATCACTGAATTTGTTGAAGAATTAGACCGGGGGATTCGGCAATGTGCGCCGAACCGCAAGCTGTCGACCGCCCAGCGCTACTGGT
>JBATNZ010000179.1:0-2298 GCA_049290615.1 Candidatus Contendibacter sp. | reverse complement strand
GCACTGGCCGCTGGGCCAGCGCATCGTGCGCCGCGCCGCCCGCCAGGCGCGGGATTTGGGGCTGGATCAAGCCGTACTCGACGCCACGCTGCTGATCGCCTGGTGCGACGGGGCGACGGTGCATGTGCATCTCTATGGCGATGGTTGTCTCGCCGTCCGCCGCACCGATGGCGGGATAGCGACGATCCGGGTCGAATACGCCGAGAACGCCCCATACTACCTGTCCTATCTGCTGGACCCGGAGCGCTGGATGCTTTACCAGGAAGCCATCGGCGAACCGGCGACGGCCCAGAGCGTCCATTATCAAAGCGATGCCGGGGAGACCACCCGCCGGGAATCCTTCGACGCGCCGACCGTATTCAGTTTCGACTTGGCCACTTTTCCGGTGGTGACGGCGGCCACGGATGGCCTGGATTCGTTCGTGGTGGCCGAAACCGGCGCGCGCCTGGATCTGTGGGCCGTGGCGCGCGAGATACTGGATTTTCAAAACCTCGATGGCCCATTCGTCCAGCGCCGGCTGCGTGAAACGCTCATCAGCTATGCCAAGCGGCTGGTATTCAACGTGGACGATATTGGGTTGGGAGCATTCGTCAGCCTGGCCGACCGGTCGGCGGCGCACGCACCGCCGGTTGGCGGTGGGATGCCAGCGCGGGAGATGCTCCGGTGATCGAGCGCCAAGACCAGATTGAGTCAAGCGGGGTTGGCATGACGATAGCCACCGAGCCGGGCGAAGCGGAATTTCTCTACCGCTACGATGCCTCGCGGTATGAAAAACCGTCCTTTACCGTGGATCTGGTGATTTTCACGGTGCGCGACGAACACTTGCACGCGCTGCTGGTCAAGCGCGCCGAGCACCCGTTCAAGGGATTCTGGGCGTTGCCGGGGGGATTCCTGGACCCGCGGCGCGATGAATCGGTGGATGCTTGCGCGGCGCGCAAACTGGTCGAGGAGGCCGGGGTGCGCGCGCCGTACCTGGAGCAGCTCAAGACCTATGGCTCCGGCGACCGCGACCCGCGCGGTTGGATCGCCACCACGGTGTATTTCGCGCTGATGGCCTCGGAGTCGGTGCGCCTGCTGGGCAATCAGGAAGAGGCGCGCTGGGTGCGGATGCAGGGCGAGGGAGTGGGCTTCAACCTGGGTTTCGATCATGCCCTCATCCTGGCCGACGCGGTGGAGCGATTGCGCTCCAAGCTGGAGTACACCCACATCGCCGTGCATCTGCTGTCGGAGGAGTTCACCCTGCCGGAATTGCAGCGGACCTACGAGATCATTTTGCAGCAGCCGCTCGACAAGAGTTCCTTCCGTCGCCGGGTGATTCAGGCCGACATGCTGGAGGAACTGTCCGGCCGGCGGCGCGACGGATTTGGCCGACCGGCGCAGCTTTATCGGTTCCGCGATTACGACCGCCAGACCTTCTTCCCGCGCAGCATCAGCCGCCACGCCCGCTGAACGCGGTCGTGGAATGAAGGGTTAGGCGTTTTCGGTCCAATCAAACTCCATTTGCCGAGCGGTCCTGATAGCCAGCTCACGCCCGGCAAGGCGCTCGACCAGATGAAGCGACATGTCGATGCCGGCTGATATACCCGCGGAGGTGACGATGTTGCCCTCATCGACCCATCGCCGCTGAGTCTGAACGTTTATGTGTGGAAACATTGACTTGAGATCGTCGATGTCTTCCCAGTGCGTTGTCGCGCGCCTGCCGTGCAGCAAGCCCGCCCGCGCCAGCAAGAAGGCTCCGGTACAGACGGATGCGGTGAGTTCGCACCGCTCCGAAGACGCCGCGATCCATTTCACCACCTCTGGCTTGGCAAGCTCCGCCGTGACTACGCCGCCGGGGACGATGAGAACATCGATCCGGGGGTGATTGGAGAACTCGGCATCCGGGAACACGCTGAGCCCAGCCCGAGCACGCAGCGGTGAAGCGGTGTGGCCAACGGTGAAGACTCTGAACGGCGCGGGAGCCGCTGGATTCATCCGGGCGCTCACTCGCGATGCGGTGGTGAAAACCTCATAGGGTCCAGCGAAGTCGAGAACTTCGACCTCTTCAAACACAAAAATACCCACCGAGCGTGTCATCGAAACTCCTACCGCAAACCTGTTCAGCGTGCGGTTGTACTGGATAGGATCCCCCCTGCCCCCTTAAATGCACACGATTACCCATAAGTCCCCCTCCCCCCTTGCGGGGGAGGGCTGGGGTGGGGGGGTAACGACCGGTGGAGGGTTCAAAATCTGGGTGGAAAGCTCAAAATCAAGGTCGTTTGCGCCCCTCTGGCCCCCCCCCCCCAACCCACCCCCCCC
>JBATNZ010000178.1:0-2970 GCA_049290615.1 Candidatus Contendibacter sp. | reverse complement strand
AACCGGGGCGGCAGTTGGTACAACCGGGGTGGCGGTGGCTGGGGCAACCGGGGCGGCGGTGGCTGGGGCAACCGGGGCGGCAGTTGGTACAACCGGGGCGGCGGTGGCTGGGGCAACCGAAGCGGCTGGTATAACCGGGGTGGTTGGGGCAACAAATAACGGGCCAAGGCCCGCTCTACCCAGCCAAGTCAAATTTATGTTAATAATAAATGGATTAAGGCGATTTCCGGAAATTAATACCGGTTCTCGATAGGTTTTGTTGGAAGGTGTGGGCTGGGTAGAGGCGCTTTGCGCCGAAACCCAGCGCCCTTGCAAGGTTCCCGCTGGGATTGCGCCACGCCTCATCCCAGCCTGCAAGGTCTTTGCCCCCGTGATGACCGCCATGCCGGTTTGCATCGTCCCGAACATTTCGATATTATTGGAAATATGGATAAGTCAACCGCCATTGCCATTCTCGGCGCGCTCGCGCAGGACACCCGGCTGGATATTTTTCGCCATCTGGCTCAGACCGGCCCGCAGCCGGCCGGCCAGGTGGGAGAACGTTTCGGCCTGCCGCTGGCGACGCTGTCGTTCCATCTGAAAGCCTTGCAGCAGGCCGGCCTGCTCGATTGCCGCCGCGAGGGCCGGCAGTTGATCTATCAGGCCCGCTGCAACGTGGTCACGGATCTGATGAGCTACCTGATGGAACACTGTTGCACTCTGCCGCCGTTCCCAGTCAACCCCGCAACCGTCATCCCCCTTGCAACCCTCAAGCGAGAGTTCGCCGCCATGAATCAGGACAAGGTCTACAACGTATTGTTTCTCTGCACCGGCAATTCCGCCCGCAGCATCCTGGCGGAAGCCACCATGAACCACCTCGGCCAGGGTCGCTTTCACGCCTTCAGCGCCGGCAGTTTTCCCACCGGCAAGGTCAATCCCTTCAGCCTGAAGCTGCTGGAATTGCAGGGCATCCCCACCGAGGGGCTGCGCAGCAAGAGTTGGAATGAATTCGCTACCCCTGATTCTCCGCCGCTGGATTTCGTGTTCACCGTCTGCGACAACGCCGCCGGCGAGGTTTGCCCGATCTGGCCGGGGCAACCGATGTCGGCGCACTGGGGCGTGGAAGACCCGGCGGCGGCGGAAGGCGACGACGCGATGAAGATGCTGGCGTTCCGCAAGGCGCTGCGCGAGCTGGAAAACCGCATCAAGATCTTCATGAACCTGCCGATCAAGTCGCTGGACAGGATCAAGCTGAAGACTCGACTGGACGAGATCGGCCAGACCATGCCGGAGGGGAGTCGGTGAGCACGGCCCGCGACATCGCGGGCCAGCGGACGGAAGGCGCGCGACTGGGCCTGTTCGAGCGCTACCTGACCCTGTGGGTGGCGCTGTGCATCGTCGCCGGCATCGTGCTGGGCCACTTCCTGCCGGGGTTGTTCCAGACCATCGGCAAGCTGGAAATCGCCCAGGTCAACCTGCCGGTGGCGGTGCTGATCTGGCTGATGATCATTCCGATGCTGGTCAAGATCGACTTCGCCGCGCTGCGCGAGGTCGGCCAGTACTGGCGCGGGATCGGCGTCACTCTGTTGATCAACTGGGGGGTCAAGCCGTTTTCCATGGCGCTGTTGGGCTGGCTGTTCGTCGGTGGGCTGTTCGCGCCGCTGCTGCCGGCCGACCAGATCGAGTCCTACATCGCCGGGCTGATCCTGCTGGCCGCCGCGCCCTGCACCGCGATGGTGTTCGTGTGGAGCAACCTGACCCGGGGCGAGCCGCATTTTACCCTGAGCCAGGTGGCGCTGAACGACATCATCATGGTTTTCGCCTTCGGCCCCATCGTCGGTCTGCTGCTGGGGCTGACTTCAATCGTGGTGCCGTGGCAGACCCTGCTGCTGTCGGTGGTGCTGTACATCGTCATTCCGCTGCTCATCGCCCAAGCGGTGCGCGGCGCCGTCCTCAAGCAGCAGGGCGCGGCTGGCCTGCAACGCTTGCTTGAGGTACTCGGCCCGACCTCGCTGGTCGCGCTGCTGACCACGCTGGTGCTGCTGTTCGGCTTTCAGGGCGAACAGATCGTGAAACAGCCGCTGGTGATCCTGCTGCTGGCGATTCCGATCCTGTTCCAGGTGTTTTTCAACGCGGGGCTGGCCTACTGGCTCAACCGCAAGGTCGGATCGCCGCACTGCGTGGCCGGCCCCTCGGCCTTGATCGGCGCCAGCAATTTCTTCGAACTGGCGGTAGCGGCGGCCATTGCCCTGTTTGGTTTCGAGTCGGGCGCGGCGCTGGCGACCGTGGTGGGCGTCCTGATCGAGGTGCCGGTGATGCTGGTGGTGGCCAACATCGTCAATCGCAGTCGTGGCTGGTACGAGCGGGGGCACAATGTCCCGGCTACGGCAACCCGTTAACTGTTTAGAGAGATTCCATGACCACTCTCGAAATCGAATGGCGTCATCTGGAAAAAGATGGGCGTACCTGTTTGCGCTGCTCCGATACCTTGCAGTCCCTGCGACACGTCTTCACCCACCTGGCCGCCGAATGCGCGCCGCACGGCGTCAGCATTGCGTACCGCGAGACAAAGTTGCCGCCCGAACAGTTGTCCCAGTCGAATCTGATCCTGTTCAACGGTATACCGTTGGAGTTGGTGCTGCCGGGCGCTGCCGCGTCGGAAAGCGAGTGTTCGTCCTGCGGCGACCTCTGCGGCCAGTCGAGCCTTTGCCGCACTGTTTCAGTCGGGGGCCATACGTTCGAGGCCATCCCCGCGGCGCTCATCCGGCGGGCGGCGTGCGCCGTGGCACAGTGCTGTTGACAAAGCGTCTCGTCGCGTTCGTCCGGCCGCCTTCACGCACCTCAACCCCACCCGAAAAGCTGAGTCATGACCCGCAAAAAACTCCCCATCGGCATCCAGGCCTTCGCCAAGCTGCGCGAAGAGGGCTGTTACTACGTCGACAAGACGGCGTTTGCCCTGCAACTGATCGCGGAGGGGACGCACTACTTTCT
>JBATNZ010000177.1:0-1779 GCA_049290615.1 Candidatus Contendibacter sp. | reverse complement strand
CCAGCGCCAGAACACCCACCCCGCCCAAGCCGCCCAGCCGAACGCGCCCGCCAGGGCCGCGCCGCTCCCGCCGTAGCGCAACCAGCCGGATTCGCCAGCGCCCACGCCCAATTGCAGCAGGGTCGTCAATCCACCGCCCAGCAGCAGGGCCAGGGTCGCCAGCAAGCCGGCGCTCCATGGCGAGCGCACCGTCCACAGCCAGACCCCCAGCGCCGGCCAAGCCAGCAGATACGGCCATAAGGCCGGCGCGGTCAGGATACCCAGATGCAAGCCCAGACAGGCCCCGGCCAGCCCCAACCCCAGCGCGATTCGCCGCCGAACCGGCCCTTCCGGCCAGAGTCGCCGTCGCCCCGGCCAGAGCAGCGCCAGCATCAGTGGCGGCGTTCCCAACATCAGCGGCCAAAACAGATTGCCCGGAGTGGGCGGGCGCAGCCAGACCATCGTTTGCCAGCGCGCTCGCACCGCCGGCGTGGTATCCGGTGGAGCCGAACCGGCCGGCCAGCGCTGGGCGCGGGCCAGCACCGCCAGTTCCAGCACCGGATCGGTTCGAATCACCCGATAGTGGGTGCGGCCGATGATCAGGCGGTCGCCGGCCGCGAGCGGAATGGAGCGCCGCCACAGCGATTCAGCCGCCGACGTACCGACCGCCACCGTCACCGGTTGACCATCCAGCCGGCCCGCGTTGCCCGGCCGCAGCGCGAAGCCCGGTCGGGTCGGGACGATGATCGCCGTATCCACCGGCACGCCCGGCAAACCCAACCGGTCGGCGCAATACACTCCGCCACCCAGCCGCAGGGGCCGCCGCATCAGCCCGCCCAGGCCCCAGGCCGCCAGCCGCTCGCGCAACCACGTCCGTCCATTGGGGACGCATTCGGGCAGTGGCCGGCCCTCCCGCCGCAGTTGGAGACCGTCGTAGTCCCAGCGCCGGTCGCTGGCTTGCAGCGTCAGTCGGCCCGGTCCGGCGGTCAGCACCGTGAAGGTCTGATCGCCGACCGCGAACACCGCGCCCGCCGTCAGCGGCCATTCCCGGGTCGGTCGGTCGTCGTAGCCCCGGGCCGGTCGCCAGAGTACCTGCTTGCCGGAGGCGATGTTGGCCAGCCGCCAGCCGCCGTCCGTCTCGCGGCGCAGCAGCACATGCTCGCCATCGGCCTGCGGCGCCCACAGCGCCTCGCGGCCCAGGACCACGCTCCGCCCCGGCTCCAGCGTCACCGTCAGGGCGAGCGGCTCCTGCCAGGCCGGCGCCCGGTACACCGTCCAGCCCACCGCCAGCGCCGGCAACAGCCAGACCAGCAACAGCCAGGATTTACGCGGGGCGCCATGATCGATTCCCGAGGTCACGGTGTGTCCTTCACGCTCGCCAGCGCCGCCAGCCACTCCGCCACCACTGGCCCGCATTCCTCGCCGCCAGTGCCGGCGGCATGGCTGATCAGGCAGGCGAACGCCAGCCGGCGCGATTCCCCCGGCAACGCACCCGGCTCCAGCCAGCCCACCAGCCAGGCATTTTGCACCGCGCCGGTTTCGTCCAGATCGGCCGTGCCGGTCTTGACCCGCAGGTACGGTCGGAGGACATCGAAGCGCGAGTCGGCGAACGCAGCGCGGGCGGTGCCGTCGCTGACCACGAGTTGCATGCCCTGGCGGATGCGGTCGGTGACGATGCCCAGCGCCGCGCCTTCTGGTTCGCCGGCCGGTCGGCCGTTCAGCTCCGCCAGCAGCCGTGGCGTGACCCGCCGGCCGGTGGCGATGGCCGCCGCTACTTCGGCCAGTTGCAGCGGCGTGACT
>JBATNZ010000176.1:0-9332 GCA_049290615.1 Candidatus Contendibacter sp. | reverse complement strand
ACATACGTCGCTAAAGTACAACGGGCTGTAGAGGGGCGACTGATTGCTCTCATCAACGAAAACATCCATGGCTAAGGTTCAACTTGCTAGGCACATTATACAATGCTTGTCAATGCGTAAGTTCTATCTTCGATTTCATCGTCATCGACGAATGCCACCGGGGCGGCGCCAACGACGAGAGCAATTGGCGCGGCATCCTCGACTACTTCGCCCCTGCCGTGCAGCTTGGCCTCACCGCCACGCCCAAGCGCCAGGACAACGTGGACACCTACGCCTACTTCGGCGAGCCGGTGTTCACCTACTCGCTCAAAGACGGCATCAACGACGGCTTCCTGACCCCGTTCCGGGTGAAGCAGATCGCCACGACGCTGGATGAGTATGTCTATGCGCCGGATGACACGGTCGTCGAAGGCGAGATCGAAGCGGGCAAGCGCTACCAGGAAGCTGACTTCAACAGGATCATCGAGATCAAGGAACGGGAGAAGAAGCGGGTCGAAATCTTCATGAAGCAGATCGACCCGCGGGAGAAAACGCTGGTTTTCTGCGCCACCCAGGACCACGCGCTGGCCGTGCGCGACCTGATCAACCAGATGAAGGCCAGCACCGATCCGAATTACTGCCAGCGGGTCACGGCCAACGACGGCGCGCTGGGCGAGCAACACCTGCGCGATTTTCAGGACAACGAAAAGACCATTCCCACCATCCTGACCACCTCGCAGAAGCTCTCCACCGGCGTGGATGCCCGCAACATTCGCAATATCGTGCTACTGCGACCCATCAATTCGATGATCGAGTTCAAGCAGATCATCGGACGCGGCACGCGACTCTACGACGGCAAGGACTACTTCACCATCTACGACTTCGTGGGAGCGCACCATCACTTCAGCGACCCGGAGTGGGATGGCGAGCCGCTTGAACCAGAGTCAGTGGTTCGTTCCGTCCGCCCCGAGCCTGGCGAAGAGCGTGCAGCCCGCGAGACGGCGGCGGAGTACGACAAGCGCCAAAAGATCCAGGTGAAACTGGCGGATGGCAAGGCGCGGACCGTTCAGCACATGATGATGACCAGTTTCTGGCATCCCGACGGCACCCCGATGTCGGCGCGGCAGTTCATGGAGGCGCTCTTCGGCAAGCTGCCGGAGTTCTTCAAGGATGAAGCCGAACTGCGCGCCTTATGGAGCCAGCCGGATACGCGCGGGAAGCTGCTGGAGGGACTCGCCGAAAAAGGCTTCGGCCGGGATCAACTGGCTGACATGCAGAAGATCATCGACGCGGAGCAGAGCGACCTGTTCGATGTGCTGGCGTATGTGGCGTATGCCCTGGCGCCACTCACCCGCGAAGAACGCGCGGCGCGGGCAATGGCGGTGATTAGCGCCCACTACAACAGCAAGCAGCAGGTTTTTCTCGACTTCGTGTTGTCGCACTACATCAACGTTGGCGTGGAAGAACTCGACCAAGCCAAGCTGACACCCTTGCTGCGCCTGAAGTATCACGATTCGATTGCGGATGCCGTGGCTGACCTCGGCCGGCCGGATGAGATCAGCAAGGTGTTTAGCGGCTTCCAGAAATACCTTTACCAGGAACTCGCTTGCTGACCGGGATAGCCATCCGCGGCCAGGCCAGGCCGGATAGCGCCTGCCGAAGTCCCGTCTCGACCACGCACGGCCCCCGGATGGATCGGAGTGGATGCGTGAATATGCCGCGAACATGCCGGTATCGGCGGCGAACCCACAGCGTTCCCGACTGGACACAGGGTTACCGTTCATGCAGAATCGCGCCCTTATTTTTGGAAGGTAACCGTCTGACCCATGGCAAAACTGCTGCTGCTGAACGGACCCAACCTGAACCTGCTGGGTACCCGCGAACCCGCCGTCTACGGCGCCGCCACCCTGGCCGACATCGAACAGCGCTGCGCGGAACTGGCCCTGGAACTGGGACCCCACGAGCTGAGCTGCTTCCAGAGCAACGCCGAATACGAGTTGCTCAACCGCATCCACGCCGCCCGCCCGGAAGGCGTCGCCTTCATCGTCATCAATCCCGCCGCCTTCACCCATACCAGCGTGGCGCTGCGCGACGCCCTGCTCGGGGTCGGCATCCCGTTCATCGAGGTGCATTTGTCCAATGTGTTCGCCCGCGAGCCGTTCCGCCACCACTCCTACCTGTCCGACATCGCCGTCGGGGTCATCAGCGGACTGGGCGCGCGGGGCTACGAACTGGCGTTGCGCGCCGCCGATCACTACCTCGCCACGACACGCCGGTAGCCGCCATGCCCATGGATATCCGCAAGATCAAGAAGCTCATTGAACTGCTCGAATCCTCGGGCGTTGCCGAAATCGAAATCAAGGAGGGCGAGGACTCGGTGCGCATCAGCCGCCACCCCCAGGGCGGCGCTTCGGTCATGATGCCTTCACAACCCGTGTGGGCCACGCCCGCAGCCTATGGTTTTGCGCCCGCCGCACCCGTGACGCCGGCCCCCATGTCGCCCGCCGCGCCCGCCGACGCCGAAGCGATCCAGGGTCACATACTGCGCTCGCCGATGGTGGGCACCTTCTACCGCTCCGCCGCGCCCGGCTCCAAGCCGTTCGTCGAGATCGGCCAGCAGGTCAATATCGGCGATCCGGTCTGCATCCTTGAAGCGATGAAGATGTTCAACCAGATCGAAGCCGACCGCGCCGGCACGGTGACCCGCATCCTGGCCGAGAACGGCCAGCCCATCGAATACGATCAGCCGTTGCTGGTCATCGAATAGCCGCGCCATGCTCGAAAAAATCGTCATCGCCAACCGCGGCGAAATCGCCCTGCGCATCCTGCGCGCCTGCCGGGAACTGGGCATCCGCACCGTGGCCGTGCATTCCACGGTGGACCGTGAACTCAAGCATGTGCGCCTGGCCGACGAAACCGTCTGCATCGGCCCGCCGCCGGCCGCCGACAGCTATCTGAACATGCCGGCGATCATCAGCGCCGCCGAGATCACCGACGCGGTGGCCATCCATCCCGGCTACGGCTTCCTGTCGGAAAACGCCGATTTCGCCGAGCGGGTCGAACAAAGCGGCTTCATCTTCATCGGCCCGCGGCCGGACACCATCCGGTTGATGGGCGACAAGGTTTCCGCCATCCGGACGATGAAGGAAGCCGGCGTGCCCTGCGTGCCGGGCTCGGACGGACCACTGGGCGACGACGACCGGGAAACGCTGCGCGTCGCCCACCAGATCGGCTATCCCATCATCATCAAGGCGGCCGGTGGCGGTGGCGGGCGCGGGATGCGGGTGGTCCACGGCGAGGCCGCGCTGCTGACCACCGTGGACCTGACCCGCAGCGAGGCCAACGCAGCGTTCGGCAATCCCACGGTGTACATGGAAAAGTACCTGGATCATCCCCGCCACATCGAAATCCAGGTGCTGGCCGACACCCACGCCCACGCCATCCATCTCGGCGAGCGCGACTGCTCGATGCAGCGCCGCCACCAGAAGGTGATCGAGGAAGCGCCGGCGCCAGGCATCAGCGCCGAACAGCGCCGGCGCATCGGCCAGATTTGCATCGAGGCCTGCCGGCGCATCGGCTACCGCGGCGTAGGCACCTTCGAGTTTCTGTACCAGGATGGCGAGTTCTATTTCATCGAGATGAATACCCGGGTTCAGGTCGAACATCCGGTTACCGAACTGATCACGGGTGTGGACATCGTCAAGGAACAGTTGCGCATCGCCGCCGGCGAGCCGCTCGGCTACCGCCAGGATCAGATCCGCATCCACGGTCACGCTCTCGAATGTCGGCTGAACGCCGAAGACCCGGATACCTTCATTCCCTCGCCAGGCACGATCACCCAGTATCACGCCCCCGGCGGGCCGGGTATCCGGGTGGATTCGCACCTTTATAACGGTTACCGGGTGCCGCCAAACTACGATTCGATGATCGGCAAGCTGATCGCCCACGGCGAAACCCGCGCCGCCGCCATCGCCCGGATGCGCGGCGCGCTGGCCGAACTGGTGATCGATGGCATCAAAACCAACGCCGCCCTGCACCGGCGCATCCTCGGCGACGCCCGCTTCATCGATGGCGGCGCTGACATCCACTATCTGGAAAAACAGTTGCTTGGCGCGCTCTGATCGCGCTTCCCCGCTTTGGGCTTGCTTCCTCCGGAATTGGTATAGACTTTCCCTCATCCCGCCAAGCCCGCGAAGAGCTATCTTTAATCATGAGTGACGCCACCGCCCCCTGGCTACAACTGACCCTCGAAGCAATCGACCACAATCCCGAGCAACTGGAAGACGCCCTGTTGCGAACCGGCGCCCTGGCGGTGACGCTGGAGGACGCTGGCGACCAGCCGGTGCTGGAACCGGCGCCGGGTGAAACCCCGCTGTGGGCACACACCCGCGTCACTGGCCTGTTCGACGCCCAGACCGACATCGAAGTGGTAAAAAGAAAGTTGCGGCGCTTCCTGCACACCCCCGTCCTGCCGGAATGCCGGCTGACTCCACTGGAGGAGCGGGACTGGGTGCGGGCCTGGATGGACCACTTCCACCCGATGCGCTTCGGCCAGCGGCTATGGGTTTGCCCGACCGGGCAGACTCCGCCCGATCCCACGGCGGTCAACATTCGGCTGGACCCGGGGCTGGCCTTCGGCACCGGCACCCACCCGACCACGGCGCTGTGTCTGGAATGGCTGGACGGCGCGGACCTGACCGGGCAAACCGTCCTCGATTACGGCTGCGGTTCCGGGATTCTGGCCATCGCCGCCGCCAAACTGGGCGCAAGGCGGGTCTGGGCGGTGGATATCGACCCACAGGCGCTGCTGGCCAGCGACGACAACGCCGACGAGAACGGGGTTGAGGATCATATCGAACTGGCCAGCCCCGCCGAACTGCCAGCGGCGCTGAGCGTGGAGGTGCTGCTGGCCAACATCCTGGCCGGGGTGCTGGCGCAACTGGCGCCGGAATTCGGCCGGCGGGTCAAACCGGGCGGGCGGCTGGTGCTGTCCGGCATTCTCGAACCGCACGCCGACGCCGTGCGGGCGGCGTTCCTGCGCGAGTTCACCTTCGGCCCGGTTCGGCGGCGGGAGGACTGGGTGTTGCTGGAGGGCGTCCGGCGGGAAATGGGATAGCGTGCCACGGATAATGCCGTCCGGAGTTTGGCAAATTTTTGTAATTAATTGATTTTTATGCATATCAATCTTGTTTTGCACTTTGACTGATCGGGCTGGATTCAGCCGCGCCGGGCGCAATGTGGTTGATTTCGAGGTGGACGCGGCGTGGCAAACCGTGGTATCGAAGGCTGGTTGACAGCGTTGACGGTGGAATTTTATGAAAAACGCGGTCAGACGCCCCTGCCCATGTATAATGGCGCGCTTTAAAAAGTGGTCTCGACCCACCAAACGCATCCATGGGACGAGGCCAGAAATCACTGAGGAACTCCCATGGAAAGCATCCTGAACTTCCTGATCCCCGTCGCCATGGCCCAGGCCGGCGCTCCCGCCGGCGGCGACATGGGCCTGCTGAACCTGCTGTTTCCCATCGTCCTGATCGCGGCGTTCTACTTCCTGCTGATCCGCCCGCAGACCAAGCGCGCCAAGGAACACAAGCAAATGGTGGATGCGCTCAAGAAGGGCGACGAAATCATTACCGGCGGCGGCGTGCTGGGCCGCATCACCGACGTGGGCGAAAACTTCATGCAAGTCGAAATCGCCGATGGCGTACCGATCAAGATCCAGAAGCAGTCCGTGGGTTCGCTGATGCCCAAGGGCACCTACAAGGGCAATCTCTAAATCCAACGCCAGTGCGCCGCCCGGCGCCCGGCGGGAACCGCTGCGTCATGTCCACTTCGTATACCCTGAATCAATATCCCTGGTGGAAGTACCTGCTGATCGGCCTGATCATATTCTGGGGTCTGATCTTCGCCCTGCCCAATCTGTTCGGCGAGGATCCGGCGGTGCAAATCTCCGGGGCCAGAGCCAACATCACGGTGGATCCGGCATTCCAGAACCGGGTCGCCGCCCTGCTCGACGCCGACAAGCTGTCCCACAAGCGGCTGGAACTGGAGGGGGGGCGCCTGCTGATCCGCTTCCCCGACACCGATGTGCAGCTCAAGGCCGCCGACATTCTCAAGGACCGGCTGGGCCGCGATTACATCGTCGCCCTCAATCTGGCCTCGTCGGCCCCTGGCTTCCTGCGGGCCATGGGGCTAAATCCGATGTATCTCGGCCTGGACCTGCGCGGCGGCGTGCATTTTCTGATGCAAGTGGACATGGACGCCACCATCAAGCAGATCGAGGAAAGCTACGTCGACGAGATCCGCGTGCAGTTGCGCACCGAAAAACTGCTGTACGCCTCGGTGGGCCGCGTTGCCAGCGGTGGGGTGCAGGTGGAATTCAAGGACACGGTGGAACGCGACAAGGCTGCCCAAATGCTGCGTAAGAGCCTGCCCGGCCTGCAACAGAGCGAACCGGGATCGCTCAGCCTCAAGCTGGCGCTCGGCGAGCGCGAGATCAAGGAAAAGCGCGACTTCGCCTTGCAACAAAACATCACCACCCTGCGCAACCGGGTCAACGAACTGGGCGTGGCCGAACCGATCATCCAGCAGCAGGGCAGCGACCGCATCGTGGTGCAGCTCCCCGGCGTGCAGGACACCGCCCGCGCCAAGGAAATCCTCGGCGCCACCGCCACCCTGGAATTCCGCCTGGCGGATGAAGAGAACGACTGGAACCAGGCCGCCGCCACCGGCCGCGCCCCGCTGAACTCGCGGCTGTACAAGGACCGCGAGGGCCGGCCAGTGCTGCTGCAGAAGCGGGTGATGCTGACCGGCGATTCCATCGTCGACGCCGGTTCCGGCATCGACTCGCAGAGCGGCGGGCCGAAGGTGGACGTCACCCTGGACGGCAAGGGCGCCAAGCGCATGGAAGACGCCACCAAGGACAACATCGGCAAGCGCATGGGCGTGGTGTTCATCGAGAACAAGACCGAGACCAAGCGGGTGGACGGCGAGATGAAGAAGACCGCCTACACCGTCGAGGAAGTCATCAACGTCGCCACCATCCGCGACCGGCTGGGCCGGCGCTTCCAGATCACCGGACTGGACAGCACCCGCGAGGCCCGCGACCTGGCGCTGCTGCTGCGGGCCGGCGCGCTGGCCAGTCCCATCGAGATCATCGAGGAGCGCACGGTCGGCCCCAGTGCCGGCAAGGAAAACATCGCCCAGGGCTTCCGCGCCGCCGCCATCGCGCTGCTGGTGATCGCCGTGTTCATGACCGGGCGCTACAAGAACTTCGGCCTGATCGCCACCGCCGCGCTGGCCGCCAACGTGGTGTTGCTCATCGCCGCGCTGTCCATGCTGCAAGCGACCCTCACCCTGCCCGGCATCGCCGGCATCGTGTTGACCATGGGCATGGCGGTGGACGCCAACGTGCTGATCTACGAGCGCATCCGCGAGGAACTGCGCAACGGCAACAGCCCGCAGGCGGCTATTCATGCCGGCTTTGATCGCGCTTTCGACACCATTCTCGACTCCAACCTGACCACGCTGATCGCGGCGATCATGCTGTTCGGCTTCGGCACCGGCCCGATCAAGGGCTTCGCGGTGACGCTCAGCATCGGCATCGTGACCTCGATGTTTACGGCGGTCACCGGTTCGCGGGCGCTGGTCAATCTCATCTACGGCGGCCGCAAGCTGCAAAAATTGACCGTCTAACGGCGATGTGGGACAAGGCTATGGGGCGATTCAGTCTCTACAACACCAACATTGATTTTCTGCGCTGGCGCAAGCTGGCGATGGGCTGGTCCATCGCGGTGCTGCTGATCGCGGTCGGCTCGCTGCTGATCCGGGGCATGAGCCTGGGATTGGATTTCACCGGCGGCACGGTGATTGAGGTGCAATACCCGCAGCCGATGGAAATCCCCAAAGTCCGCGAAACCCTGGCCAAGGCCGGCTTCGGCGACGCCCAGACCCAGCACTTCGGCACCTCCCGCGACGTGCTGATCCGCATCCCGCCCGGCGGTGGGCAGCGTAACGCCGCCACCCTGAGCAATGACGTGCTGCACGCTCTGCAGGCGGAGGAGGG
The DNA here is from genome assembly GCA_049290615.1 of Candidatus Contendibacter sp. Classification (GTDB taxonomy): domain Bacteria; phylum Pseudomonadota; class Gammaproteobacteria; order Competibacterales; family Competibacteraceae; genus Contendibacter. The sequence continues at coordinate 1,288 of JBATNZ010000176.1, read as the reverse complement.
TGCCGCCGGGGCCACGCTGGCGCGGGCGGAGTTCGTCGGGCCGCAGGTCGGCCAGGAACTGATGGAACAGGGTGGGCTGGCGGCGCTGGGCGCGCTGCTGGGCATCCTGATCTACGTGATGTTCCGCTTTGAATGGCGGTTGGCGGTCGGCACCATCGCCGCCACCGTCCACGACGTACTCTTCACCGTCGGCTGGTTTTCGCTGTTCCAGATCGAGTTCGATCTGACGGTGCTGGCGGCGGTGCTCGCGGTGATCGGCTACTCGGTCAACGACACCGTGGTGGTGCTGGACCGCATCCGCGAAAACTTCCGCAAGCGGCGCAAGGGTTCGGCCCAGGAGATCATGAACCTGTCGATCAACGAGACCCTGTCGCGCACCATCATGACCAGTTTCGTGACCCTGCTGTCGGTCATCGTGATGTACTTCTTCGGCGGCGTGGTGATGCACGGCTTCTCGGTCGCCATGATCGTCGGCATCGTGGTGGGCACCTACTCGTCCATCTACATCGCCAGCGCCAGCGCCCTGTACCTGGGTCTCAGTCGCGAGGATCTGCTCCCGCGGGCCAAGGAGACGGCGGACGAGCGGCCCTGAAACGGTTGGGCGGGAGACCGGAGCCTCTCGCGCGGTTTGGATGAATTTGGCCTAAAGTATCAGCTTGGAAACTCAAGATTCACATACCCTAGGAGGCCCGCATGAACATCAAAAAGGCGCTGGTGGTGGATGATTCCAGGGTCGCCCACTTGACTTTACGTAAACTGTTGCTCGAGCGCAACATAGAAGTCGATTGGGTCGGATCGGGCGAGGATTGCATCAAATATCTGGACGCCAAGAAACCCGACATCATCTTCATGGACGTCATGATGCCTGGCATGGACGGTTTTGAGACCAGCCGGACCATCACCAGCCAAAAGCTCCAGGGTTCGCCGCCCATCGTCATGTGTTCCGCCAACGCCACCGACGAGGATAAGCGGGATGCCCGGGAAAGTGGCGCGGTCGGTTTCCTGTCCAAGCCCTACACGCCGGAACAGCTCGATGATGCGTTGCGGATGGTTGGCGCGGGCGGCGCCGCCATCAGGATAGAAGCGCCCGCTACCCCGGTCGCGCCAGTCATTCGCACGCCTACCGTGGTCGAAAAGGCTCCACCGACTCCGCCCCCCACCGTGGCTCCGATCATCGCGCCGGCCGCGGTTGCCGCGGAGGCCGCCGCAACCTCCGCCGGCGCCGTGGAGCAGATCGCCGAACGCGTGGCTTGGGCGGCCGCCGAAAAGGTGTCGCGCGATATCATCC
>JBATNZ010000175.1:0-2791 GCA_049290615.1 Candidatus Contendibacter sp. | reverse complement strand
GCGTCATCGACACCTGCCGGCAACGCGGCCACTCGCCCTGGCCCTATATTGCAGCGGCTATCGCCGACCGGCGCGCCGGTCGCCCCCTCGCACCCCTGCCGCAGCCAGGGGGGTGAACGACTGCACCGGACTTTCCCAACCGGGGCGAGCCGTGGCCGGGCGCTTTTTGCAGACCATCCAGATCGAAGAGGCCAGCGCTGCTGAGGCCATCGCGCGAGTGCGATTCGCCATTTCAGTTTGAATCGGCCAACTGGCGGTCACTACGAAACCGGCCTTGACCATTGCGGAAGCCAGCGTTTCCCAAGCGTCGGGCTGTTTGTGGGCGAAGACGACGACAAAGCGCCCGTCTGGTTTTAATGCGGCGTGGCAGGCTTGAAAGGCCCGCGCCATGCCATCTTCGTAATTTTGCTTGGATGCGGCTTTGTCGCCATTGAAACGGGAAGCGTCGTCAATCAGTTCGCCGTCGTTGGCGTCGTGGTTCCATTTTGGAGCGAGGGGTTTGGCAAAGGCTTGATCTATTTTGGGTGAGAGTCCATGCAAGGTGCGGCGTAGCCAGATGTAGAAAAAATCCATTAAGACTGCGTACCCAATTGAGTCATAATAAGGTGGGTCTGTAATGATTAAGTCAAGGTTATTGGCGGGATGAATCTGGATGGCTGATGTTCGCTGTATATGAGATAACGGATTCCCTTCACCCGCAATAGATGAGTGTTTAACTACCATCGAGACCCATTCGATGCAAGAACCGTAGTTACCAGTAGTATCCGAAAGAGGATTTCCTTCCCCGAAGTCCCACATCATTGGAAGTGCGAACCGAGCAAAGGTGCTGTGTATCTTCGTATAGCCTTGATCCCAACGACACAAAGCGGACTGTCTATCAGTCAGTTTATCAACAATAACTGCCATGAACGTTCCGAGGGATTCTATCCATTTTTGAGGATACTCCTCTATCTTTTCTCTCGCGGATCTCGTCCATTTTACGAATGTTCCCAACGCCACCAACTGCCTTGGTGTAAACAACTTCCACCATTGATCTATACCATACTGAACACACCATGTATTTCTCTTTGCGTCTTCAATAATTGGTTCCTCCGGCACTCCAAATGGCACCTCTTTAAACACTTGTTCAATTTCTGCTCCTGCCGCTTTCGCTATTGCGATTTCATGCGCTGTGGGCAAGCGATATTCCTTACCCTTCTGCCCATCGACCACCACCGCCGTCATCACCGCGCCCAAGCGCCCGCCGCGCCCTTCAAAGCGAATATCCTCCATCGTCATCAACGTCCCGCAACACGGACATTTGGCCCCACTGCGGCTCATCGTCCCCGCGCCCACGGCTTGATCGTGTTCTTTGCGTTGCGCTGGGGTTTTGCCACCCGCCGGAACGTAAGGGTCAATACCAAAAATGACGCATTTCAGAGGAGCCGCATCATTATTCCCCTCCTTGGATAAGGAGGGGTGGCGCGAAGCGCCGGGGTGGTTCGAGTCGTCCGGCGAACCAACCCCCCCGTCCCTTCGGGACACCCCCCCTTGATAGGGGGGGAATTCTTCAGCTTCAGCCTTAGCCTTAGCCTCCATCGTCAACAGCACCCGCTTATTCTCCTTTTTCGCCAGCCAGCGGGTTTTCAGCAACGGCACCGTCGCCCGACAGGCCGAGTTTTTACACGTCACCGTCCGCGCCCACAAATACGCCACGGTTGGTTTCGCCACCCAACGCGGGTTTTTCTCGTCCTCCAAATAGGTCGGGGCAAATTCGGCATTCAGCGCAGCCATGTCCGGCAAGCCATCCTCGGTCAACGACGCCAACTGCATCGGGCGCTTGTCGTAGTAGACATGACCGGGTTTCAGCGTCTCGAAATCGGCATAGGTCGGATAAAACCGCGCCAATTCCCGCCGTGCCTGCGCTAATACCCATTGCCCCCACGCCCGCACATGCCAAGCTAAATCCGCATCCAGCGTGGCCTTGCCCAAGTCCAAATGGGTCAACGTCTGTTGCGCCTGGCGATGCCCCACATCCTCCAAAGCCCGCTCAAGCTCTTTCTTGCCCAATCCCTGCGCCTTGAAAAAACTCGTCATAAACTCGCGGTCGTTGAGAATGAACTCCGGCAAGGGCCGCGTCTGTCCGGCCAGCTTTTGCGGATACTCCAAGGTGCATTTCAGAATGAACCACGCCACCGGGTTAATATCCGCCGCCGTAACTTCACACCCCAACCGCATCGCTTCCAGCGGAATCGCCCCACCACCGGCGAACGGGTCCAGAACCTTTGGCGCCTGGCCACCAAAAGCGTCCCGAATCTTCGCTCGCAACTGTTCCAACACCGCCGCATTCTCCCGCTCGCGGCCCCAGTGCAGAATTCCGCCCACCGTTTCCTCGACCATGGTATCGCCGCCGTCCTTCCCTTTCTTGACCGTTTGCCGCACTGTGCCGCCGATCATCTCGCACAAGGCTTGCCGTTCAGCGGGCGTTTCCGGGTCGGGTAACAGGGTCGCCAACAAAGCCGCCCGACACGCGGCCAGCGGTCGCCGCGCCGGCCAGATATGCAAGGTCGAAATATGCCCATGCCGCACGTTCTTCTCATGCACCGAATCCAGCGAAGTCTGTTTCAACGGAAACGCGCTTTCGATTAAACGGCGGTCAGTCATGAATGATTACCTTGGTTATTGGTTTTTTTCTATGGAGGCAAACTCAGCTTGACGAGTCGTGCCTCGAGTGCGGCCAGGTAGGGTTCGGGCTGTTGACGGAAACGCAACTGGAGCACCCGCGTCTGCCGGAGTTTGCCGAGTTGCCGAC
>JBATNZ010000174.1:0-5721 GCA_049290615.1 Candidatus Contendibacter sp. | reverse complement strand
CCCGAGCTGGACGCCGCCGCAACCGGTGGCTATCGGCGACTGGGCGGACGCGGCGTTACGCCCGCGGCCCCGGTTGGCGCTGGCGCTCGGCGGGTGTGGGTTGCTGGTGCTGCTGGCCATGGTCGTTAAGGCCCCGGTGTTGTGGGAAAACGATCTGGCCGCGCTCAGCCCCGTGCCGCGAGAACTGTTGCGGCTCGATCAGGACTTGCGGACCGCGTTGGGCGCGCCGGAAGTCGGCCACTTGATCGCGATTACCGCGCCGGATGCTGAAACCGTCTTGCGGCATGGCGAAACCGTGGCTGCTTATCTGGATGCCCGCCAGACGGAAGGCGCGCTTGCCGGCTACGACGGCGCGATGCGCTATCTGCCCAGCGCGCATACCCAGCAACAGCGGCAGGCGGGGTTGCCGGACGCGGCGACGCTGACCGCCAATCTGAACGCCGCTTTGGAAGGATTGCCGTTCAAGCCGGGACTGTTCGGGCCATTTCTCGATGCCGTCGCCGCCGCGCGGACCGCGCCGCCGCTGCGGCCCGAGGACTTGCGCGGCACCTTATTGGGAGCGCGGGTCAACATGCTGTTATTCCCCGGCGAGCGCGGCTGGACCGCGCTGCTGCCGCTGAGTGGAGTTCGGGATGCTCGCGCGCTGGCCGCTGGGTTGCCGCAAGGCGAGTTCGTCCGGGCGTACTATCTGGACTTGCGGGCGGAGACCAACCGGCTGGTGGCGGGTTTTCGCGATGCGACGCTAATCCGGCTCGGTTGGGGGGTCGCGCTGATCGTGGCGGTGGTTTGGGTCGGATTACGGTCCTGGCGGCTGGTCGCCGCCGCGCTATTGCCGGTGGCGCTGGCCTTGATTTTCACCGTGGCGGCCCTGCTGGCGCTGGACGAGCGGCTATCATTGTTCCATCTGGTCTCGTTGCTGCTGGTATTGGGGATCGGGGTCGATTACGGACTGTTTTTCAGCCGGCCTGGCGCCGATCCGGATTTGCGCCGCCGCACCCTGCACGCGCTGCTGGTCTGCTGCGGTTCGGCCTTGACCGTGTTTGGTATGCTCGCAACTTCCGCGCTGCCGGCGCTGCGGGCCATCGGCCTGACCGTGAGCCTGGGCGTGGCCGCCAGTTTCATCGCCGCCCTGGTGGCGGCCCGACCGTTGTTGACGCGAATGGCTTGACCGATGGCTATCCAAGCTCTGGCAATTACCGCCTGTACCGTGACCAACGCCCTGGGACGCGGCGTCGCAAACTCGCTGCGGGCCCTGCGGCGCGGCGAAAGTGGGCTGCGGCCCTGCGATTTCGAGGATGCCGATCTGAACACCTGGATCGGGCGGGTCGCCGGTTTGGAGGAGGAGCCGCTGAGTGGCGAGTTCGCGCCGTTCGATTGCCGCAATAACCGATTGGCGCGGCTGGGTCTGGCGCAGGATGGGTTCGGCGCGGCGGTGCGCGTCGCCCGCGACCGTTACGGCCCCGACCGCATCGGGGTGTTCATCGGCACCAGCACTTCCGGCATCGGCGCCACCGAAAGCGCCTATCGCCAGCGCGATCCCATCACCGGGAGTTTGCCGGAACGCTTCGATTACCAGCATACCCACAACGTGTTCTCGGTGGCGGATTTCACCCGCCGCTGGCTGGGGTTGAGCGGCGTGGCGATGGCTATTTCCACCGCCTGTTCCTCCAGCGCCAAGGCGTTTGCGTCCGCTTGGCGACAGATGCGGGCCGGGTTTTGCGACGCCGCCGTGATCGGCGGGGTGGACAGCCTGTGCTTGACCACCTTATACGGTTTCAACGCTCTGGGGCTGGCGTCCACCCAGCCCTGCCGCCCGTGGGACACCGAGCGCGACGGGCTGAATGTCGGCGAGGCGGCCGGTTTCGCCCTGCTGGAATGGGCCGAACCCGGTGATGCCCGCGTCCTGCTGCTGGGTTACGGGGAAAGCAGCGACGCATATCACATGACCGCCGCCCATCCCGAAGGCGCCGGCGCGGCGCTGGCCATGCAACAGGCGCTGGCGCGGGCGGAGGTCGCGCCGGAACAGGTGGATTACATCAACCTGCACGGCACCGCCACGCCCTTGAACGATGCCGCCGAGGATCGGGCGGTGGTGCGGGTGTTCGGGTCGGACACGCCATGCAGTTCCACCAAGGGCTGGACCGGGCACACTTTGGGCGCGGCGGGCATCACCGAGGCGGTGTTCGTCGCGTTGTGCCTGGAACACGGCCTGATTCCCGGTACGCTCAATACCCGCCAGCGCGATCCGAAGCTGGGCGCGGGCGTCGTGCTGAATAATCAGGAACGCCCGCTGCGGATGGCGCTCAGCAACTCCTTCGGCTTCGGCGGCACCAATTGCAGCCTGCTATTCGGACGGGGGAGCCGGTGAATCCGCTTGCCGTTGAAGGCGTGGGTATCATGGCGCCGGGACTGGCGGGCTGGACCGCGAGCCAGGCGGTGCTCGCCGGCCAACGGCCCTACGTCGCCGAGTCGATGCCGGCGGCCATGGCTACGCTGCTGCCAGCCAACGAACGGCGTCGCACCACCGCCACGGTCAAACTGGCGCTCCAGGTCGCGCAGGAGGCGGTGGCTCAAGCGGATATCGACGCTGGAGCGGTACGCACGGTATTCGTATCCTCGGGCGGCGACAGCGAGGTGCTGGATAAAATCTGCACGGCGCTGACCCAGCCCGACCGGCCAGTCTCGCCGACTCATTTTCATCACTCGGTCCACAACACTCCCGCTGGTTACTGGGCCATTGCGACCGGCTGCACGCAGACCTCGCTCAGCCTGTCCGCCTACGATGGTGGTTTCGCCGCCGGCCTGCGGGAAGCGGCGGCGCTGGCGTGGGCGGAACAGGCGCGGGTGTTGCTAGTCGCCTACGATCTGCCGATGCCGTTTCCGCTATCGGAACGGCGGATCATCGTCGCGCCGTTCGCCGTGGCGCTGCTGCTGAATCCAGCGGCGACGGCCAACCGGCTGGCGCTGCTGCGACTGGGCCAGAGTACGTCCGAGCCGGCGGATCGACTGAATGATCCGGGTCTGGAGCGGTTGCGGATCGGCAATCCCGCCGCGCGCGGGTTGCCTCTGTTGTGCGTCATTGCCCGGCAAACGGTGGGGCGATTGATCCTGTCCGCGGACGAGAGTGCAACCCTGAGCGTGGAGGTCGAGCCTTGAAGCGGGCGCTGGTCACCGGCGGCAGCGGCGACATCGGCCGCGCGATTTGCCAGCGGCTGGCGCGCGACGGATTGCACGTCGTCGTTCACGCCCGCCAACATCCCGAACGGGCGGTGGAGGTGGCGGATGCCATTCGGACAGCGGGCGGTTCGGCGGAAACGGTGGCGTTCGATGTCGCCGATGAAGCTCAAACCCGCCGGATGCTGACCGAACTGCTCGAAGCCGGGCCGATTCAGGTGCTGGTCAACAACGCCGGCTTTCACGACGACGCGCCCATGGCTGGCATGTCATCGGCGCAATGGCGCCGGGTGATCGACGTGTGCCTGCACGGTTTCTTCAACGTGACCCAGCCCTTGCTGCTGCCGATGATGGCCACCCGCTGGGGCCGCATCATCAACATCTCCTCGCTGGCGGGGGTGACCGGCAATCGCGGCCAGACCAACTATGCCGCCGCCAAGGCCGGCCTGCACGGAGCCACCAAATCGCTGGCGCTGGAACTGGCCTCGCGCGGAATCACCGTCAACGCCGTCGCGCCGGGCATCATCGCCGGGCAGGCTGCGGAAGCAGCGTTCGATGCGGCGACGATCAAGACCCTGGTGCCGATGCGCCGCGCGGGAACGCCGAGCGAAGTCGCCGATCTGGTCGGATTTCTGGCGTCCATGGAAGCGAGTTACCTGACCGGGCAAATCATCGGTCTCAACGGCGGCATCGTCTGAGCGCCATCGATGACCATCGCCGTCGTCATTCCCGCCTACAACGAAGCCGCCACCATTGCCGACGTCGTTCGCCGCGCCCGGCATCAGGTGGAACGGGTGTTGGTGGTGGACGACGGTTCCCGCGACGAGACCGCCGTGCAAGCGGAGGCGGCGGGCGCGGTGGTGGTGCGCCAGCCGGACAATCAGGGCAAGGGCGCCAGCCTGTGGCGTGGGATGCAAACCGCGGTGGAGCAGGGCGCGGAGGCGGTCATCACCCTGGACGCGGATGGCCAACACCGGCCCGAGGATATTCCAAAGCTGCTGGAAGCCCAACGGCGCTGGCCCGGTCGTCCCATCGTTGCCGCCCGCCTGGAATGCCGCGAAGCCGCGCCCCGGTTGCGGCGCTTCGCCAATGGCATGGCCGACTTCTGGGTGTCCTGGGCGGCCGGCTGCCCGATTCCCGATACCCAGTCCGGCTTCCGGCTGTATCCGGCCGAGTTCCTGCGCCGGGCGACTGGACCCGAACCGGGACGGCGCGGCTTTGCGTTTGAAAGCGCCCTGCTGATTCAGGCGGGTCGTCAAGGCCGCTATCCAGCGGTGGTCGCCATCGAAACGATCTACCACGCCCAGGGCCGCCCCAGCCACTATCGGCCTTGGCGGGATACGCTGCGCATTGTGGATTTGGTGGCGTGGTCACTGTTAAGGCGCGGCCTGTACCCGCTGGGTTTACTGCGTTCCCTGCGACTACTACCATTACCCACGTTTAACAAGGAAACTTTTTGCAACACTAAGTAAGGAAACCGGGGGCAAACATGAAGGTTGGAACATGGCTCACGCTCATTGGCATCCTGGCCCTGATGCTGGCGGGTTGCAAGAGCGCTCCAGTTAATGATGTCGAATGGTCTTGGTTGACCGATGTTGAAGGCACGCCGATCCTTACCAGCACGCACAATTACACCTTGGACGATGTGCGCGACGCCATCCAGCAAGCGGGGGTATCGCTGGGCTGGCAGATGCGGGGTGTCAGGCCCGGGCTGATCATTGGCACACTCACCGTGCGCAAACACATGGCCCAGGTTGAAATTCCGTATGATCGGAAGAGCTACAGCATCGTCTATCGGGATAGCCAAAACCTTAATTACGACGGCGTCAACATCCACCGCACCTACAACGGCTGGATCAAACGCCTGAACGACGCGATCAAGGTGCAGCTCAGCAGGCTCTGACGCGCGACGCCGGGGGAGCGGGTCCAATTCCGCCCCCGGCGCCCTCACTCCCCGCTCTTCACCGCTCGCGCCCCATCCCGCCCGATTAGGTAAATTGCGCGAATCGTGGTACATTCAACGCCGAGTTTGTCGCGGCGCGGTCCGGTTCGCGTCCCCGAGGTTCCAGCCATTCCTCCTGGAATTGTCGCCAGCGGGTCATCCAACCCCCTGTTCCTCCCGCAAACCCACCGTGGTTCGCCCCCGCCGGGGCTCCCCGATTACCCTCCATTCAAAATCATTCTGCCTGGACCGGTTCCATGCGTCACGCATGGGCAGGCGGATTCAGGAGCTATTAATGCCATTTGTTGCTCTCGGCCTGGTCAATGACCTGGCGCGCACCGTTGCCGCCCAAGGCTATACCGTGCCCACCCCGATTCAATCCCAGGCTATTCCCATGATTCTGGCGGGGCGCGACCTGCTGGCCGCCGCCCAGACCGGCACCGGCAAAACCGCCGCCTTCACCCTGCCGTTGTTGCAGCGTTTGCAAATTCATGAGGGGCGGGCGTTGCCGCCCGGCCGGCCGCGCGCCCTGGTGTTGACCCCGACCCGCGAACTGGCCGCCCAGATCGCCGACAGCGTGCGCACCTACGGCCGCCACCTCGCGC
>JBATNZ010000173.1:0-25515 GCA_049290615.1 Candidatus Contendibacter sp. | reverse complement strand
CTCGTCTTTCGCCGTTTACTTGAACAGATCGCCGTGACCGACCAGGTGCCCGAGAAAAATCTCATCCATGGTTACGATTGGCGGCTACACAAGATGTAGGGTAGGAGGAGGTAACCGCCCACCCCCTATTTGTAATTAGGGGACGCTACCCGCTTTCACGGCAGGCGCAATAACTCCACGATAGCAGCGGCAGCCTGGCGGCTGGCGTCGCGGCGCAACATGTGGTGCAAGACATCGAACTCCGCCGTCAACCGGTCGCGGGCCATCGGCTGGTCCAGCCAGCGCAGCACCGCTGGCCCCAGGTTTTCCACGGTTGCCGCGTCCTGGATGAACTCCGGAACCAGTTCCCGCCCGGCCAGCAGATTGGGCAAGGCAAAGTGGGAAATCCTCACCAGTCGCCGGGCGATCCACGCGGTCGCCGGCGCCACCCGATAGGCCACCACCATCGGTCGTTTGAGCAGCATCGCCTCCAGCGTCGCGGTGCCCGAGGCCAGCATCACCACATCGGCGGCGGCCATCACCGTGCGGGACTGGCCCTGCACCAGCGTCAGCGGCAAGGCCGGGGCGCGTTCGGCCCGCAGGCCCGCCAGCACCTCGTACAGTTGCGGCGTCGCCGCCGGCAGTACAAACCGCAGACCAGGATACCGGGCATTCAGCCAAACCGCGGTATCCAGAAACAGCGGGCCAAGCCGTCCGACCTCGCCCAAGCGGCTGCCTGGCAGCAGTGCGATGAGCGGCGCAACATCGGCTGGCGTCGGCAACCCCAACGCTTGGCGGGCCATCAATGGATCGCTGCGTAGTGGAATGGCATCGGCCAACGGATGGCCGACATCGCGCACCGACACTCCGCGATCCCGATAAAACGCCGCTTCGAAGGGAAACAGGGTCAGCATCAAATCCACGGCGCTGGCGATCTTGCGCACTCGCCATGGCCGCCAGGCCCAGACCGACGGACTGACATAATGCACGGTGCGAATGCCGTGGGCGCGCAACCGGCGCTCCAGCCTTAGATTGAAATCCGGGGCGTCGATGCCGATGAATACCAAGGGCGGATCGGCGATGAGTTGCCGATAAAGCTGGCGGCGGAGGGCCAGCAACTCGGGTAGATGCCGCAACACCTCCACCAATCCCATAACCGCCAGTCGCTCCATCGGGGCCACGGTCTGAAAACCCTGGGCCAACATCGCCGGCCCGCCGACGCCGGTAAAGCGGAGTTGGGGATAATGCGACCGGAGCGCCGCCATTAGACCGGCGCCGAGCAGATCGCCCGACAACTCGCCGGCGACGATGGCGATGTGCATGAATAAGCGGTCCTAATGTTCCACCAACATGAATTCGCCGCGTTCCCTCTTCCGTGCCTTCCGCGCCTTCCGTGGATAAAATAATCAGTGCTAGCGAACAATCCCGTTACGGGACGGCGTCGCCAGGAAATCGGCCAGGATTTGCAAGCGCGGGCATTCCACCGTCATCTCCCGCACCTTGTCCAGCGCATCTTCCAACCGTAAATTGGCGCGGTAGATCACCTTGTAGGCGCGACGGATCGCCTGAATCTCCTCGTCGGCAAAACCGCGCCGACGCAGTCCCTCGGCGTTGATGCCGTGTGGCTCGGCGCGATAGCCGGCCACGGTTACGTAGGGCGGCACATCCCGATGCACCCCGCAGGCGAAGCCGCAGAAGCTGTGCATACCCAGGCGAGTGAACTGGTACACCAGGGCGAAACCACCCAGCACCACGTCGTCCTCGATATGGACATGGCCCGCCAGCGACGCCCCATTGGCGAAGATGGTTCGGTCGCCGACCACGCAATCGTGAGCGATGTGGACATAGGCCATGATCCAGTTGTCGTCGCCCAACCGGGTCAGCCCGGCATCCTGCGCCGTGCCGCGATTGATGGTGACGAATTCGCGGATGGTGTTGCGGTCGCCGATCTCCAGCCGGGTCGGCTCGCCGCCATACTTCTTGTCCTGCGGGATCTCGCCCAGCGAACTGAACTGGTAAATCCGGTTGTCGTGGCCGATCCGGGTCGGTCCCTGGATCACCACATGCGGGCCAATCCAGGTGCCAGCGCCGATCTCCACCTCCGGACCAATCACCGAGAACGGACCTACCGTCACGTCCGGCGCCAGTCGGGCCGATGGGTCCACCACGGCGCGCGGATCGATCACGGGTTGATGTCCCGCCTGGCGCACATCAACTCGGCGGACGCCACCAACTGCCCATCCACCTTGGCTTCGCAGATGAATTTACCGATACCGCGCTTGATGCGATCCAGCCGGACCTCCAGGATCAGTTGGTCACCCGGCCCGACCGGTCGTTTGAAGCGGGCGTTGTCGACGCCGACCAGGTAATACATGGAACGATGGTCGGGCTTCTCGCCCTCGCTCTTGAAAGCAAGAATCCCGGTCGCCTGCGCCAGCGCCTCCAGGATCAGCACGCCGGGCATGATCGACCGTTGTGGAAAGTGTCCGAGGAAAAAGGGTTCGTTGAAACTGACATTCTTAAGACCGGTCAGCGACCGCCCCGGATCGATGGCCAACACCCGGTCAATCAACAGAAACGGGTAGCGATGCGGCAAGTATTCCAGAATTTCCTGAATATCCATCGGTTCGTTTCAATCCTTGTTATCTTGGATTAGTCATTGCGTGATGCTTTCGATTTATTTTTCTTTCCAGGGCAACCAGCCGTCGGAACATTTCATCGAGACGGCGCAGGCGGGCGCTGATCTTGTTCCAGATCCGGTTGGGTTCCACCGCCAGTCCCGAGGAATAGACGCCCGGCTCGGTAATAGACTGGGTCACCAACGACATGCCGGTAATCTGAACCCGGTCGGCGATTTCCAGATGACCGGCGATCCCGACCCCGCCACCCAACATGCAATGCCGACCAATCCGGGCGCTGCCGGCGATGCCGACGCAACCGGCCAGCGCGCTGTGGGCGCCGATGCGGACGTTGTGGGCAACCTGGATTTGATTGTCCAGCTTGACCCCGTCCTCAATAACCGTATCTTCGAGGGCGCCACGGTCGATGGTGGTGTTGGCGCCGATCTCGACATCATCCCCGATCAGCACGCTGCCCAGTTGGGGAACCTTGAGCCAGCGGCCATCGCTGTCGAGGGCCAGACCGAAACCGTCGCTGCCAATCACCGCGCCCGGATGCGCCAGCACCCGGCGACCGAGCCGCACCCGATGACAGATCGTCACCCGGGCCACCAGCCGGCTCCCTTCCCCAATCACCGCCTGTTCGCCAATTACACAGCCTGGCCCCACGATCACGCCAGTCTCGATCACCGCGCCCGCCTCCACCGCGCAATGCGGGCCAATCCAGGACTCGACGGCGATGTTCGCCATGGGACTGACCCAGGCGGTGGGATGAATACCCCGCCGTGATTCAGCGGCCGGTTCGAACAGCGTCGCGACCCGGGCATAGGCGACATGCGGGTTGGCGGCCACCACCGCCGGCGCCGGACAATCCCTGGCATCATCGGGCGACAGGATCACCGCGGTCGCCCGGGTAGTCGCCAGGTAGGAACGATAGCGGGGATGGGTCAGAAAGCTGATCTGTCCAGGCTCCGCGTGGTGCAAGGGCGCCACCGCGGCGACGACCGTCGCGGCGTCGCAGCCTTGCAGGCGCGCGCCCGCCACCGCGGCGATCTCCCCCAGTGTGGTCATCAGGCTTACTTGGACGTCAGGCGCTTGAGCACCTTTTCGGTAACATCCACCTGGGGGCTGGCATACAGCGTCGCGCTATCGTTGATGACCAGATCGAAGCCCTCTTCCTTGGCGACGCTGTTGATCACCTCCAGCACCTGTTTTTGGAACTTGCCCAGTTCATCGTTGCGGCGCAGGTTGAAGTCTTCCCGGAATTCATCGCTGGTCCGCTTCAATTCCCGGGCCTGGTTGCGAACTTCGTTCTCCAGACTGCGGCGCTGGCTGTCGCTCATCACCGCCCCATCCTTGGCCAGTTTCTCTTCCTGCTTGCGCAGCGACTTCAGCGCTTCGTCCAGGCCCTTCTTGCGCGGCGCGAATTCCTGTTCCAACCGCTTGCCGGCCGCATCGGCCTGCGGCGAGCTACTCAAAATCTTGGCGATGCTGACAAAGCCGATTTTCACATCGGCCGCCTGCGCCAGCGAAACCGGCAGCGCCAGGGCTGTCGCGATCAATAAGTTACGCACAAGTTTCAACGTTGATACCTCCATCGGCAGGATATTGCGAGAAATCACCCAATACAAAAAATCAACTCCAGAATTCGGCGTCAGTTAAACGGCACCCCGAAGGAAAACTGGAATACTTCCGTTTCATCGCCGGACTGCTCGTTGAGCGGCGCGGCGACACTCAATACGATGGGCCCCAGCGGCGACAGCCACAACCCGGAAACGCCAACCGAATAGCGCAACTCGTTGGCATCGAAATCACTCGGGGTCGCGAATACGTTACCGATATCGAAGAAGGCCGCTACCCGCACGTTTTCGGATTTTTCCATGAACGGCACTGGCAAAATCAACTGGGTACTGGCGACAGTCTTGAACGCGCCACCGCTCGGCTCGTCGTTGCTATAGCGGGGCCCCAGGGTATTCGCTTTCCAACCTCGCACCGAACGCAGGCCGCCCGCATAGAAATTCTCGAAGAACGGCAGTCCATCGGTATCGCCGTAACCGTCGCCATAGCCGATTTCGCCACCCACCGACCAGGTCAGCCAACGGGTGAATGGAAAGTAGGCGATGCCCCGGTAATTCAATCGGTAGAGTTCCGCGGTACTTCCCGGCAGGGCAAACTGCCCCGCAACCTGGTTCAGACTGCCGCTGGTCGGAAAAATAACCCGGTCACGGCTATCACGCGCCCAACTGGCGTCCAGCGTGATCTGGTCATAGGTATCACCGTTCTCCTTCAGATATTCGAGAATTTCGATCGGCGTGGAATCGGTCGTGTCGATCCAGATGTGCTGGTACCCGGGGCTCAGCCGCAAGGTGTCGAACTCGTTCAGCGGGAATCCGAAGTTGACCAAGGCGCCAGCCGCGTTCCGGACATAGTTGGCCGTGTTGAGCTGAGCGGCATCGATATTCTGGTAAAACGCCTTGAACCCAAGGCTGACACCATCCGGGGTATAATAAGGATTATTAAAGGAGAGGCTGTAATTGTCGCCAGCATCGCTATTATTCAGCACCACGCCAAGCTGGTTGCCGGTTCCCAGAAAGTTGTTCTGGGTCAGGCTCGCGTTCAGCAAGATACCCGAGTCCTGGCCATAGCCGATGCCGAACATCAGGCTGCCCGACGGCCGCTCGACCACGGTGAAGTTGGCATCCACCTGATCGTTGGCGCCCGGCACGGCCGGCGTTTCCAGATTAACGCTTTCCAGATAATCCAGACGTTGCAAGCGGGTCTTGGAACGGTCGATATCCTTGGTCGAGAACCACGATCCTTCCGTTTGCCGCATCTCCCGGCGCAGTACTTCGTCCTGGGTCTTGATGTTACCCTGAAAATTGACGCGTCGGACGTAGACCCGCTTGCCCGAGTCCACCACGAAATTCAGGGCGACCTTGTGGGTCTGGTCGTCCACCCGCGGCACGGCATTGACGTTGGCGAAGGCATAGCCCTCCTCGCCCAGCCGCCCGCCGATCGCCTTGGCGGTCTCGGTTAGCTTGGCGCGGGAGAAGGTCTCGCCTGGCTTGAGGGTGACCAGCTTGCGCAGATCCGGCTCCGCGACGACCCCGAAATCCCCGCTCAGTTGCACATCCTCCACGGTGTAAGGTTCGCCCTCGGTGATATTGAGGGTGATATAGACATCCTTCTTGTCCGGGGTAATCGAAACCTGAGTGGAATCCACATTGAACTTGAGATAGCCCCGGTCCAGATAGAAGGAGCGCAGGGCTTCGATGTCCGCCGCCAATTTCTGCTTGGAATACTGATCGTCCTTGGTAAAAAAGGAAAACCAGCCGGGCGTGGACGATTGCAGTTGGCTCAGCAGTTCCTTTTCGGTAAACGCCTTGTTGCCCACGATGGTGATCTGGCCGATGCTGGCCACCGCGCCTTCCGAAATCTCGATGGTGACCGCGACCCGGTTACGCTCCAACGGTCGTACCTGGCTATCGATCCGCACCGCGTACCGGCCACGGCTGTAGTACTGCCGCAGCAGTTCCTGCTCCACCTTGTCCAGCAGCGCCCGGTCAAAGATCCGACCATCGGTCAGGCCAACCCCGGCCAGCGCCTTCTTGAGATCCTCGGTGCTGATATCGCTGTTACCGGTGATCTTGACCTCGGCGATAGCCGGCCGCTCGGTCACGGTGATCACCAGTACGTCGCCCTTGCGCTCCAGGTTCACATCGGCGAAGAAGCCGGTCTTGAACAACGCACGGATCAGCTCCGGGTAATCCTTCTCCGAAACCGTCGAACCCACCTGCACCGGCAGGTAGTTAAATACGGTGCCGGCGGAGATCCGCTGCAAACCCTCGACCTGGATATCGCGCACGACGAATGCGGCGGCGTTGGCTTCGGAAATCGCGACCAGCAGGCCCAGCGACAAAATCAGGGAGCGATACAAGTTGGAGCGATACAAGTTCATGAGTACATAGTCACCCAAGGCCATGGTCGGCGGTTCTTAGCCCAGCAGACGGTTAAAATCATTGAACAGGGCAAGCCCCATCAGCAATAGCAGAACTACCATCCCGACCCGCTGCCCCACATTCTGCACCGCCTCCGACAGCGGACTGCCCTTGAGCAGTTCGATCAGGTCATACAGCAGATGGCCACCATCCAGCACCGGTACTGGCAACAGGTTCAAAACGCCCAGGCTGATGCTGACCAGGGCCAGCAGCGACAAAAATGCCATGGCGCCGGCGCTGGCCGCCTGACCGGCGAATTGCGCGATGGTCAGCGGCCCGCTGAGGTTGTCCAGCGAGGCCTTGCCGACCAGCATCCGGCCCAACATGCGCAGCGTCAGCAGCGACATGTCCCAAGTCTTGCCGAGCGCCGCGCCCACTGCGTCCAGCGGCCCATACCGTACCACGACCCGCAAGCTCTCGGTGAGACCATCGGGTACATCGGCGATGGCGCCGATGAAACCGACCCGCTCGCCCTGCTCGTTTTCCCGCGCGTCGGGCGTCAGGTCCAGAGCCTGCTCGGCGCCATCGCGCTCGATTCGCACACTGAAGGGCTTGCCCGGATGCCGTTGGATCAACGCGCGCCACTGTTCCCAGTCGGCGATGGGTTTGCCCACGGCCCGCACGATCCGGTCACCGGGTTGCAAGCCGGCCCGTTCCGCCGCGCCGCCGCGCGTGACCTGACCGATCACCGCCGGCAATACCGGCCGCCATGGCGCCAGACCCATTTGATCGAATACCAGCGCCGCTTCGCTCAAGTCCTGGGTATTACGCACGTCCAGCGCGCGGACCCGCGCCCGGTCGTCAGGGTCTACGACCTGGACCTGAATCAGGTCCCCGGCCATGGCGCGATCCACCAGTTCCAGCATGACCGCGCTCAGGGTCGGCGTCGGCTTGCCGTCGACCGCAACCACCAGATCGCCCTTGCGAAAGCCGCTCGCCGCCGCCAGCGAACCCGGCTTGGGATCGTCCAGCAACGGCTTGACGCCGGGAACGCCGATCATGAACATCAGGCTGTAGGCCAGAATGGCGAACAGGAAATTGCTGAGCGGCCCGGCCAGCACGATGGCGATGCGCGAGCTGACCGGTTGGCGGTTGAACGCTTGGGGCAGATCGGCGACCGGAACATCGCCTTCACGCTCGTCCAGCATCTTCACATAGCCGCCCAATGGCAAGGCGGCGATCACGTATTCGGTACCATTCCGGCCACGCCGCCGCCACAGTGGCTTGCCGAAGCCGATGGAAAACTTGAGAACCTTGACCCCCAGCCGGCGAGCCACCCAGAAATGGCCGAATTCATGGACGGTGATCAACACACCCAAGGTGACGATCAAGGCCAGTAACGAAATCAATGGACTGCTGCTCATCTCATCCCTCCGACGCTCGCGCGGCGATCCACTCGCCGGCCACGGCGCGCGCCCGGGCATCATCGTCGAGTATCGTCGCCAGCGTATTGACCCCGCGTGGGGAAACCCGTTCCAGGGTCTGTTCGACCACGGCGGCGATGTCGGTAAAGCGAATCCGCTGGTCGAGGAAGGCTTGCACCGCCGCCTCGTTAGCCGCGTTCAAAATAGCCGGCGCGGTCCCACCCGTTTCCAGCGCGGCGAAGGCCAACCGCAAGCAGGGAAAGCGGGCGAAATCCGGGGCCTGAAATTCCAATGGCCCCAGCCGGGCGAAATCCAGAAACGCCGCGCCGGATACCAGCCGCCGCGGCCAAGCCAGGGCGTGGGCGATAGGGGTGCGCATGTCGGGGTTACCCAACTGCGCCAGCACCGAACCGTCCTGGTATTCCACCATCGAGTGGATCACGCTCTGCGGATGCACCACCACCTCGATCCGTTCGGGCGGCGCGGCGAACAGCCAGTGGGCCTCGATCACTTCCAGGCCCTTGTTCATCATGGTGGCGGAATCCACCGAGATTTTCCGCCCCATGCGCCAGTTCGGATGGGCGCAGGCCTGGTCCGGCGTCACATTCGGCAACTGCTCCAGTGGCGTCGCGCGGAACGGCCCGCCGGAACCGGTCAACAAAATCCGCCGCACACCGCAAGCGTCCGGGCCGCCAGCGGCAAACCCCGGCGGTAAACACTGAAACACCGCGTTGTGCTCGCTGTCGATCGGCAACAATTCCGCGCCGTGGTCGCGCACCGTCGCCATGAACAGCGGCCCGGCCATGACCAGCGCTTCCTTGTTGGCCAGCAACACCCGCTTGCCGGCCCGCGCCGCCGCCAGGGTCGACAACAAACCCGCCGCGCCGACGATGGCCGCCATCACGTAAGCCGCGTCCGGCAACGCCGCGACCCGTTCCAGCCCAACCGCGCCGGCCAGCACCTCGACCGGCCGGCCCGCCGCTTGTAGCCGCTCCCGTAATTGCCCGGCCGCATCCGCATCCGCCATAACGGCGTAATTGGGTTCGTGACTCAGGCACTGCCGGAACAAACCCTCGACATCGCGATGCGCGCTCAGCGCCACCACTCGGAACCGGTCGGGATGGCGTTGCAACACGTCAAGCGTGCTGACCCCGATCGATCCGGTCGAACCCAGAATGGCCACGCCGATGCGTTCGCTCATGACGACATCCCGTGCCAGCCGAGCAGAAACACCGGCGCGGCGGCAATCAGGCTGTCCAGCCGATCCAGCACGCCGCCGTGACCGGGCAACAGCGAACCGCTGTCTTTCACCCCGCGTTGCCGTTTCAGCATGCTCTCGAACAAATCCCCGACGATGGAAAAACCGACCGTCACCATGCAGACCGCCACAAACCCGGGCCAGCGCGAACCCACGCCCAGCACCGCCGCGCCGATCAGGGCGAAGGCCGCCGCCGCCGCCGCCGCGCCCCAGACGCCTTCCCAGGTCTTGCCCGGGCTGATAGCGGGCGCCAGCTTGCGCCGCCCCCAGCGCCGACCAGCGAAATAGGCGCCGATATCGGCGACCCAGATCAGCATCAACAGAAACAGCACATGGCCCGGCCCAAACTCATTCCGCAACCCCATCAGCGCCACCCAGGCCGCCACCAGCGCCACCACGCCGGCCACCGCAACCATGCTGGGCCGATCCTGGCGTTCCGGTTGCCCGGCGTAGCGCCACAGCCAGACCAGGACATAACACCAGGCGGCGAACACCGGGATCAGCAGGCCGGCCACGAGCGCCGCGCGACCCGCCAGCGGCCAGACCGCCAGAATCAGGGTCAGCACCAGTCCGCCATACAGCAACCGACCGCGCGGTTGCGCCAAGCCCGCCAGGTCGGCCCATTCCCAAGCGCCCAGCAACAGCACCGCCAGCAACACCACGCCAAAACCGGCCGCCGGGAGTTTTAACACCACCCAAAGGGCAATCAGGGCCAGCACGCTGGCGGTGATGACGCGCTGTTTAAGCATGGAGGACCCCGGCCACCTGTTCGCTGGTTTGCCCGAACCGCCGCTGCCGGCTGGCGAACGCGGCGCAGGCGGCGTCCAGATCGTCGACGCCGAAATCCGGCCACAGCCGGTCGGTGAAGTACAGTTCGGTATAGGCCAACTGCCAGAGCAGGAAATTGCTGATGCGCTGCTCCCCACCGGTGCGGATAAACAGATCCGGTTCCGGCAAATCGGCCAAACAGGTGTAATGGTGCAACAGATCGGCAGTCACATCGCCCGGCCGCAACCGACCCGCCGCCACCTCCTCGGCCACTCGCCGACTGGCCTGGGCGATATCCCAGCGGCCGCCGTAGTTGGCGGCGACGACCAGAGTCAGACCGGTATTCGCGGCGGTGCGCTGCTCGGCCCTGGCGATGTAATTTTGCAAGGTGGCCGAAAGCGCGCCGCGGTCGCCGATGAAGCGCAATCGGACCTTGGCCACATCCAGGCGACGAATCTCGCGGCGCAGAGTGGTCAGAAACAGGTTCATCAACACTTCGACTTCCGGGCGCGGCCGGCGCCAGTTTTCGCTGCTGAAGGCGAACAGGGTCAGCACCGCAATGCCGCGCTCGCTACACGTCTTGACGATCTGGCGCACCGCCTTGGCGCCTTCGCGATGGCCGGCCGCGCGCGTCAGGGATCGTCGCTGCGCCCAGCGCCCGTTGCCGTCCATGACGATGGCCACATGCTGGGGCAGTTGCTCTCGCGGCGTCGGCGAACCTGGGACATCAAGCGACATCCCGGAAGTTCCTCGGCTGAATCGCCATCGCGATAGAAAGCTCAAATCGGCGCTTCAGATTTCCATCAACTCGGCTTCCTTGGTCGCGAGCATCTTGTCCACATCCTGGATATGCCGGTCGGTGAGTTTCTGGATCTCGTCCTGGGCTTGCCGCTCGGCATCCTCGGTAATTTTCTTGTCCTTAAGCAGAACCTTAAGCTGGTTGTTGGCGTCGCGGCGGATATTGCGGATCGCCACCTTGGCGCCCTCGCCCTCTTGCCGGACTATTTTGACCATGTCGCGGCGGCGCTCCTCGGTCAGCGGCGGCAATGGTACCCGGATCGTCGTACCGGCGGAGGCTGGATTCAGGCCCAAATCGGACTTCAGGATCGCTTTTTCGATCGGCCCGACCATGTTCCGTTCCCAAGGCGTGATCAGAAGGGTGCGGGCGTCGGCGACCCCGACCGACGCCACCTGATTGAGCGGCGTCTCGTTGCCGTAGTAGCTGACCATGATATGATCCAGCAGGCTGGCATGAGCGCGGCCGGTGCGAAGCTTGGTCAATTCCTGTTTCAGACTATCCACGCTCTTCGCCATCCGGGCGGTGGCTTCTTTCTTGAGAGAGTCGATCATATTGTCATTCCCGCACCACGGTGGTGCCCACGTTCTCGCCGCACACGATCCGCACCAGGTCGCCGTGGCGGTTGATGTTGAAAACCTTCAGCGGTATGTCATTCTCGCGGCACATCACGATAGCCGTGGCGTCCATCACGCCCAGCTTGCGCGCCAGGGCTTCGTCGTAGGTGAGCTGCTCGTAGCGCACCGCCGCCGGATCCTTGAACGGATCGGACGAATAGATGCCATCCACCTTGGTGCCCTTGAGCATCACCTCGGCGTTGATTTCAATCGCCCGCAGGCTGGCGGCGGAATCGGTGGTGAAGAAGGGGTTGCCGGTGCCGGCGGCGAAGATCACCACCCGGCCCTTTTCCAGATGGCGGATAGCGCGGCGGCGGATGTAGTCCTCGCAAACCTGGTTGACGCGAATGGCCGACATCACCCGGGTGAACACGCCCAGCCGCTCCAGAGTGTCCTGCATCGCCAGCGAGTTCATGACCGTGGCCAGCATCCCCATATGATCGGCGGTGACCCGATCCATGCCGGCCTTGGCCAGACCAGCACCGCGGAACAGGTTACCGCCGCCGATAACCATGCCCACTTCCACCCCACGCTGGCACAGTTGCCGGATCTCGTCGGCCACGCGGGCGAGTATCCCGGTATCAATGCCGGAGCCGTCCTCCCCCATCAGGGCCTCGCCGCTGAGCTTGAGAAGAATGCGCTTGAAGGCTGGTCTGGAATCCTGCGTGGGCATGGCGCTGCCTGCGTGGCCGAAAACGGGCGAATTGTACCTGATCGCGGCCCCGGCGTCAGTGGCGCCGCCGGGACCATGGGTGCGATGCGGGTTCGAAGCTAGTCGTCGCCGCGCACCGCCGCTACCTCGGCGGCGAAGTCGCTGGATTTCTTCTCGATTCCCTCGCCCAGTTCGAAACGTTCGAAGCGGACTACCTTGGCCTTGCGCGCCTTGAGCAACTTTTCCACGCTCTGCTCGGGGTCCTTGACGAACGGCTGACCCAGCAGGGTCACTTCCTCGAAATACTTGCGCAGCCGCCCCTCCGCGATTTTCTCGATCATGTTGGCCGGCTTGCCTTCGGCGACTGCCCGCGCCGCGTAAATCTCCTTCTCCTTGGCGATCAGATCAGCCGGCACGTCCTCGACGCTGATGCACAGCGGCCGGCTGGCGGCAATGTGCATGGCGACATCCTTGGCCAGCTCGGCGTCGCCACCGTCCAGTTCGACCAGCACGCCGATGCGGGTTCCATGCAGATAGCTGCCCAGCACACCGGCCGTGGTTGTCAGCCGGACCCCGCGCCGGACGTTGATGTTCTCGCCGATCCTGGCGATGCAGTCGCGCCGGTTCTGCTCGACGCTCTGGCCGTTGGCCATGACCGACGCCAGCAGCGCGTCCAGATCGGCGGGACCATCGCGCAGCGCCACCTCGGCGACGGCGGCGGCGAAATCCCGAAAGTCGTCGTTCTTGGTGACGAAGTCGGTTTCGCAGTTGATCTCGGCCATGGCCACCGCCCCGGCCGCCTGCCGGATCACGATCAGGCCCTCGGCGGCGACGCGGCTGGCCTTCTTGTCGGCCTTGGCCTGGCCGGCCTTGCGCATCAACTCAACCGCCGTCTCGATGTCGCCCCCGGTTTCCTGCAGGGCCCGCTTGCACTCCATCATCCCCGAGCCCGTGCGCTCGCGCAGTTCCTTGACCAGCGCCGCCGTGATTTCCGCCATGCTTGCCTACCTCTGAAAAAAGCCAATTCAATTCAAACTTGGGATCGAGAGGGGACCGTGGCCGGCCCCATCAAAAAGGCTCGCGCGCCGGATGCGCGCGAGCCTGTCGGGCGATACCGCCGGTCGCGGGGCTCAGACGCCGCCGCTCGCCGACAGCGCCTCTTCCGGGATTTCGACAAACTCCTCCTCGGCGCGGCCCGTGGTCAACACGGCGCGGCCTTCCAGCACCGCCTCGGCCAGGCCACCGACGTAGAGCTGGATCGCTCGGATCGCGTCATCGTTGCCGGGAACGATGTAGTTCACGCCGTCCGGCGAATTGTTGGTATCCACCACCCCGAGCACCGGAATGCCCAGCTTGTTGGCTTCCTGCACCGCGATGCGCTCGTGGCCGACGTCGATCACGAACAGCGCGTCCGGCAGACTGGCCATGTCCTTGATGCCGCCCAGGCTGCGTTCCAGTTTGTCCATCTCGCGCCGCAGCCCGATGACTTCTTTTTTGACCAACCGCTCGAAGGTGCCGTCCTGGACCATAAGATCCAGATCCTTGAGCCGCTTGATGGACTGGCGGACGGTCTTGAAGTTGGTGAGCATCCCGCCCAGCCAGCGATGATTGACATAGGGCATGCCACAACGGAGCGCCGCCTCGGCGGTCGCCTCGCGGGCCGAGCGCTTGGTGCCCACCAGCAGGATCTTGCCACCCTGCGAGGCCATCCGGCCGGCGAAATTCAGCGCGTCCAGATACAGCGGCAGGGTTTTTTCCAGGTTGACGATGTGAATCTTGCTGCGCGCCCCGAAGATATACGGGGCCATCTTGGGATTCCAGTAGCGGGTCTGGTGGCCGAAATGTACGCCGGCCTCCAACATCTGGCGCATGGAAACAGTCGCCATTGCGGATGTTCTCCTTAGAAAATTGGGGTTGAGCCTCCATCCGCCCCGAGCGGCGACCCGCGCTAGCGGGCACCCGGCCACCCGTGCCGGCGAATGTGAGAAGTGGTTGCTGGCTGACTTCAATCCGCGCCCGCTGTAATGGGCGGGTGAATTGAGAGTTTGCCTAAAAGGCGCGCGCTTTATAACATGGATTGTTTAGGAAAACCAAATGAACGCCATTCGCGGAGCGCTGTCCCAATTTCCGGCGGCCGCGCCGACCGCCGTTTCCCCATCCTGCATTGCTGTGTCCGCGGACCGAACATGTTTCAGAAACCTCCCAAAAAGTCGATGAGCATCACCTTCAAGACACCGGAAGAAATCGCCAAGATGCGAGTGGCCGGACGTCTGGCCGCCGAGGTGTTGCGCATGATCGAACCTCATGTGCGCGAGGGCGTCGCCACCGAGGAACTGGACCGCATCTGTCACGATTACATCGTCAACGTACAAGGCGCCATCCCAGCGCCGCTCAACTATCGCGGCTTTCCCAAATCCATCTGCACCTCGGTCAACCAAGTGGTCTGCCACGGCATCCCCAGCCCGAAGACGCTCAAGAAGGGCGACGTCCTCAACATCGACATCACGGTCATCAAGGACGGCTACCACGGCGACACCAGCCGAATGTTCGCGGTCGGCACGCCGCCGATCGCCGCGCAGCGGGTCAGCCGGGTGGCCTACGAATGCCTGTGCATCGGCATCGGCATGGTGCGACCCGGCATCCGTCTCGGTGACATCGGCCACGCCATCCAGAAGCACGCCGAGGCCCAGCACTGTTCAGTGGTGCGCGAGTATTGCGGCCACGGCATCGGCCAGGCGTTTCACGAAGACCCGCAGGTGTTGCACTACGGCAAACCCGGCGACGGCGTCCAACTGGTTCCCAACATGACCTTCACCATCGAGCCGATGATCAACGCCGGCAAACGCCACATTAAACTGCTGCCCGATGGTTGGACCGTGGTTACCAAGGATCACAGCCTCTCCGCCCAATGGGAACACACCGTGCTGGTCACCACCACCGGTCACGAAATTCTCACCCTGCTCCCCGGCGAATCGCTCTAGCTCCCGCCTGTTCCGAGAACCGCATGGCCACTCCCGACATCGTCCTGTCACCCGCTGCCTCATTCGCTCCGGAATCTCCCGCCGCCGTCCCACCGCCCGACCGTTGGCGCTGGGACGAAACGGCCCCCTTCGACGCAGTGGCGTTCGAACGCGAACTGGCCACCGCTTCCGGTTCCATCGCGCCGTTCCGAACCCTGCTCAAGCAGAGCGACGCCCGATTCAAGGAACTGTTCCTGCGGGGCGTTCCCGCCCACGAACTGGTGCCGGCCCGCGCCCGGTTGTTGGACGAACTGCTGCTACGGGCCTGGTCGCGGTTTTTCGAAGCGGACGCGCCGGATCTGGCGCTGGTGGCGGTGGGCGGTTACGGCCGCGGCGAACTGCACCCGGGTTCGGACGTGGACATCATGATCCTGCTCGACGACCGGACCTTGGAGGCCCGCCGCTCCGGGCTGGGGGATTTTCTGGCCTTCCTGTGGGACATCGGCCTGGAAGTCGGCCACAGTGTGCGCACGGTGGAGGACTGCGCGCGCGAAGGCGCCGCCGACATCACGGTCGCCACCAGCCTGATGGAGGCGCGGCGGCTGACCGGCTCCGCGGCGCTGTTCGAGCGAATGCGCGCCGTCACCGGCCCCGACCGCATCTGGCCGGACGCCGCCTTCTTCGAATCCAAACAGAAAGAGCGCTGCCAGCGCTGCCATAAGTACCACGAAACCGCTTTCAACCTGGAGCCCAACATCAAGGAAGGTCCGGGCGGTCTGCGCGATTTGCAAATGATCGGCTGGGTGGCCAAGCGCCACTTCGGCGCCAGCACCCTGCGGGAACTGGTCGACCACGGCTTCCTCAGCCCACACGAACACGAGGAGCTGATTGACTGCCGCAACTTCCTCTGGCAACTGCGCTTCGCCCTGCACATCCTGACCGGCCGCCGCGAGGACCATTTACTGTTCGACCACCAGCGGCGCGTCGCCCAGCAACTTGGCTATCGGGACCGGGATCACAGCCTGGCGGTCGAGCAGTTCATGCAGCGCTACTACCGCACGGTCAACGCCCTGGGCCAGCTCAACGAAATGCTGCTGCAACTGTTCGAGGAAGCGATCCTGCTGGCCGACGATCCGGACGAGCCGACGCCGATCAACCGCCGGTTCCAGGCCCGCCGCGGCTATCTGGAAGTGACCCGGCCCAACGTGTTCCTGCGCTACCCGTTCGCCCTGCTGGAAATCTTCCTGGTTTTGCAGCAGCACCCGGAACTCAAGGGCATCCGCGCCACCACCATCCGCCTGATCCGCGACCATCTGCCGCTGATCGACGACAAGTTCCGCAACGACATGCGACCGCGCAGCCTGTTCATGGAAATCCTGCGCCAGCCTCACGGGGTGACCCAGCAGTTGCGGTTGATGAACGTCTACGGGGTGCTGCCGGCCTATCTGCCGGAATTCGGCCATATTGTCGGCCGGATGCAATACGACCTGTTCCACGCCTACACCGTGGACCAACATATTCTATTCGTGGTGCGCAACCTGCGGCGGTTCTTCCTGCTCCAGTTCGCCCAGGAGTTGCCGCGTTGCAATACGATCATGGACCAGTTGCCCAAACCGGAATTGCTGTACATCGCCGGTTTGTATCACGATATCGCCAAGGGGCGCGGTGGCGATCACTCCGAGTTGGGCGCCGTGGATGTCGAGCAGTTCTGCCGCCGACATGGCCTCAGCAGCTTCGACACCCGGCTGGTCGCCTGGCTGGTGCGCCACCACCTGACCCTGTCGCTGACCGCGCAAAAGAAGGACATTCACGATCCGGCGGTCATCCACGACTTCGCCCGGCTGATGGGCGATCAGATGCATCTGAATTATCTCTATTTGCTGACGGTCGCCGACATTCGCGGCACCAACCCCAAGCTGTGGAACACCTGGCGGGACTCGCTGCTGTGGCAATTGTACGAAGCCACTCGCCGGGCGTTGCGTCGGGGACTGGATCATCCGATCGACAAGGAAGAGCGCATCCGCGAGGTTCAAGCTCAGACGCGGCAGCGGCTGCGCGCCACCCGGATCGACGAGGCGCGCATCAACCGGGTTTGGGAGAGCTTCGGCGACGACTATTTCCTGCGCCATTCCGCCGACGAAATCACTTGGCACACCCGGGCGATTATCAAGAAGGGGTACGACGAGCGGCCGTTGATCATGGCCCGCGACGATCCGAACCGGGGCGGCACCGAAATCTTCATCCATACCCTTGATCAGGACAATCTATTCGCCCTGATCACCTCGATTCTCGATCAACTGGGGCTGACGATCCTCGATGCCCGCATCCTCACCGGCCACAGCGGTTATGCCCTGGACAGTTTCACGGTGCTGGAGGATTCCGGCGCGCCGATCCACGACCGGGCGCGGATCAAGGAAATCATCGCCAGGCTCCACCGCGCCCTGAGCCAGCCGGACGCCGCCCCGATCCTGCCCAGCCGGCACATCTCGCGGATTCAGCGGGCGTTCCAGATGCCAACCTGGGTGTCATTCCGCGAGGACGAGGCTAACAGCCGCACCGTGGTGGAACTGGTGTCCTGGGACCGACCGGGGTTGCTGTGCCGGGTCGGGCAGGCGTTCATGGAATGCGGCGTACAGTTGCACAACGCCAAGATCGCCACCCTCGGCGCCCAGGTTGAAGACGTGTTCTTCGTCACCGACCGCGAGAACCGGCCGCTGAACGATTCCCGGAAATACGCGGCGCTGCGGGCGGCGCTGGTCGAACAACTGGATTCGGGCGAGGATTAGCCGGCTTGCCCCGCCGGGTTCCAGACTGGCCAGCGGCGCGAATCATCGCCGCGCGATCCACTCGCGCAAGGTTACGCCCATGCGGAGTTACCACGCTTCCACCATGCCCAAATTCCCGAATGCCTGGCATCCCTCGCCCTATCTGCTGCTGGTGCTGACCACCCTGTTTTGGTCCGGCAATTTCGTGCTGGGCCGGGCGGTGCATACCGTCTTCACGCCGTTTACCCTGTCGTTCTGGCGCTGGGCGGTGGCGTTGGCGATTCTGTTGCCGTTCGCGTGGACCGCGCTACGCGAACAGGGACGGATCATCCGCCGGCACGGGCCGATTCTGCTGCTGCTCAGCATCCTCGGCGTGGTCAACTTCAACACCTTTGTCTATATCGGCTTGCAATCCACCACCGCCACCAACGCCGTCATTATGCTGTCGGTAACGCCGGTGCTGATCGTGGCGCTGTCGTTCCTGCTGTTGCGCCAGACCGTGACCGGCTGGCAGGCGCTGGGCATCGGAGTCTCGCTGGCTGGGGTGCTGGTGATCGTCGGGCGCGGCGAACTGCAAAGCCTGCTGGCCCGGCGGTTCGACCCCGGCGATTTGTGGGTGCTGGCGGCGGTGACCAGTTGGGCGCTGTACTCGGTCTGTCTGCGCTGGCGGCCAGCCGGACTCCAGCCGCTGAACTTCCAGGCCGCGACCATGCTGATCGGGATGGTGATCCTGACGCCGCTGTACTGCTGGGATTTGGCCCAAGGTCGGACCGTCGCCATCAACGCCGCGACCGTGGGCAGCATCCTGTATCTGGCGCTATTTCCCTCGATTCTCGCCTACATCTTCTGGAATCGGGCGGTGGCGGAACTGGGCGCCAACCGTACCGGCCAGTTTTTGCACCTGATGCCGGCGTTCGGTGCGGTGTTATCGATGATCTTCCTGGGCGAGCGGCTGTACGGCTTTCACGCCGCCGGCATCGCCCTGATCGCGCTGGGGATTTATCTGGCGACGATTTACGGCCGCCAGCCGGGCTGAGCCGGGTGGCCGGAACGATGATCGAGGCCGCCTTTCACGCCACGTTGCCGCCGCGCCTCGAACAGGAAAATCCCCGCCGCCACCGATACATTCAGACTCTCCATCCCACCCGCCATCGGAATCCGCGCCAGATAGTCGCAAACTTCGCGGGTCAACCGCCGCAGACCCTTCTCTTCCGCCCCCAGCACGAGAGCGGTCGGCGGGGTTAGATCCACTTCGTAAAGACTCGCCTCGGCCTCGCCCACCGCGCCGACGATCCACACCCCCTGCTCCCGCAGGCTGTGCAATGTCCGCGCCAGATTGGTCACCGGCACGAACGGCACGAGGTCGGCCGCGCCGCTGGCCACCTTGCGCACCGTCGCATTCAAGCCGGCGGCGCGGTCGACGGGCGCGATGAGCGCGTGTACACCCGCGGCGGCGGCGCTGCGCAGGCAGGCGCCCAGATTGTGCGGATCCTGCACCCCGTCCAACACCAGCAGCAATGCCGGCCCGTCCGCCGCCGCCAGTAATTCCGGCAAATCCGCTTCACCATGGCTCCGCAACCGAGCCGCCAGCCGCGCGACGACGCCCTGATGGCGCGCGTCGCCACTGATCCGATCCAATTCCGCCCGGTCGGCCAGGTGAACCAGCAGGCCATGCCCGGCGGCCTGCTCCAGCAGGGATTGCATCCGCGCATCGCGTCGCTGGCGCTCCACCCACAGTTCGCGCACCTGCTCCGGTCCGTGGTTCAACGCCGCCGCCACCGCGTGCAGCCCGTGAATCAGTTCTCCGGCCACGGCGACTCCTATTCCTTCTTGCGCCGGCCGCGATTCCAGCGGTTGCGCCGGCCGTTGTCGCGGCGTTCGTTCTCGACCGGCTCGAAATCGATCTTGCGCTCGTCCAGATCCACCCGCGCCACCCGCACCGTCAGACTGTCGCCCAGCCGATAAACCTGACCGGAGCGTTCGCCATGCAGGCGATGGCCCACCGGATCGAACCGGTAGTAATCGTTGCGCAGGGAGGTGACATGCACCAGCCCTTCGACGAACACGCCGCGCAATTCCACAAACAGGCCGAAGCCGGTGACCCCGGTGATGATGCCGTCGAAGACCTGCCCGACCTTGTCCAGCATGAACTCGCATTTCAGCCATTCCACCGCGTCGCGGACCGCCTCGTCGGCCCGCCGCTCGGTCATCGAGCAATGCTCGCCCAGACTGATCAGATCGACATGGGTATGGGGAAAATCCGCCGGCTTGCCGCCGTTGAGCGCGTGGCGGATGGCGCGATGCACCTGCAAGTCGGGATAGCGGCGAATCGGCGAGGTGAAGTGCGCGTAAGCGTCCAGCGCCAAACCGAAGTGACCGGCGTTGCCGGGGCTGTAGACCGCCTGAGCCAGCGAACGCAGCATCACCGTCTGGATCAGATGGGCGTCGGGCCGGTCGCGGACCTGGGCCAGCAGCCGGGTATAGTCCAGCGGCGAGGGCTTGTCGCCGCCGCCCAGCCCCAGCCCCAGCTCGCCCAGAAAGGCGCGCAGCTTGTTCAATCGATCCTCGGACGGCCCTTCGTGAATCCGGTACAGGCCCGGCATTTTCTGGCGTTGCAGGAACCGCGCCGCCGCCACGTTGGCGGCAATCATGCACTCCTCGATCAGCCGGTGAGCGTCGTTGCGCTCGGTCGGCAGGATGCGCTCGATCTTGCGATCCGCGCCGTATTCGATGACCGTCTCCTGCGTGTCGAAATCCATCGCCCCACGCTGTTCCCGCCCGATCCGCAACACCTGATACAGTTCGTGCAAGCGGTCCAGATGGGGGACCAGTTCGGCATATTCGCCGCGCACCCGGGGATCGCGCTCGGCGACGATGGCCGCCACGGTGTCGTAGGTCAGTCGGGCGTGGGAACGCATGACCGCCTCGGCGAAACGCGAACGGACGATGCGGCCCTCGGCGTTGAGGGTCATTTCGCAGACCAGGCACAACCGGTCCACCGCCGGTTTCAACGAACACAGACCGTTGGACAGCGCCTCCGGCAGCATCGGAATGGCCCGATCCGGAAAATACACCGAATTGCCGCGCTTGCGCGCTTCCCGGTCCAGCGCCGTACCCCGCCGCACGTACCAGGACACATCAGCGATCGCCACCAGCAGTCGCCAGTTGGCGCCGCGCTTCTCGCAATACACCGCGTCGTCAAAATCGCGGGCGGTAATGCCGTCGATCGTGACCAGCGGCGTGGCGCGCAAATCCCAGCGGCCCTGGCTGGCCGATTCCGGCACCGCCTCGCCGTGGCGATGGGCTTCTTCCACCACCGCCTCCGGCCATTCCACTGGAATGCTGTGGCTAGCGATGGCGATCCGTATTTCCATCCCCGGCGCCATGTGCTCGCCCAGCACTTCCTTGACCCGACCCAGTGGCCGACTGTGCGAGCCCGGTTGCTCGATCAGTTCGACAATCACGATCTGACCGGCCTGGGCTTCGCCGCGCCCGTCGGGCGGCACCATGATGTCCTGATTGATCCGCTTGTTGTCGGGAATGACGAAGCAGGCGCCGCGTTCCTCGCAGAATCGACCCACCACCGTTTCGGTATTGCGCTCCAGAACCTCGACCACCGCGCCCTCGCGCCGACCCCGGTAGTCCACCCCGATCACCCGCGCCACCGCCCGGTCGCCATGCAGCAGCTTGCGCATCTGCCGGGGCGACAGGAAGAGATTATCGCCGCCTTCGTCGGGAATCAGGAAGCCGTGGCCCTCGGAATGGCCGATCACCCGGCCGGTCACCAGGTTCATCTTGGTGACCAGACCATAGCCTTCGCGCCGGTTGCGAATCAGTTGACCGTCGCGCTCCATCGCCCGCAGGCGGCGGGACAGCGCTTGGAACTCCCAGTCGCCGTCCACCTGCCACTCGGCGCATAGCTCGTCCAAGGTTAGCGGCATACCCCGCTCTTCCAGGTATTGAAGAATGAATTCGCGGCTGGGCGCGGCCTGGCCGTATTTCTCCTGTTCCCGGGCGAAAAAAGGGTCGAGCTGGCGCCAGGAACCGTGTTTTTTGTTGGTCATTAAAGCACTTGTGAAAGGTTGCAAAAACATGAAGGGAAGCGGATTGACAGTCCGGGAGGCAGTCCGTATAGTTCGCTCCCGTTGTCGCCGCAAGCGGACCGACAGCCACCAAGCCGAAGTGGCGGAATTGGTAGACGCGCTAGGTTCAGGTCTTAGTTGGGGTAACCCAGTGGAGGTTCAAGTCCTCTCTTCGGCACCAGATTGAAAAAAAGCCCGGCCGCAAGCCGGGCTTTTTGCGTTTCGAGGTTCTATTCTGAAGCTTTCCAAACCTCCCATGGCTCCCCCGTCCTCGGGGATATCTTATACCATAAAGTCTTTCCCACGATGAGTCAGGCATCCCTCTGGTACGCCACCATCCCCGCATGACACCAGTAGAGACATCGAACTTGCGTTCGTAATTCCTCCCGCCGCATTTTCCAGTCCGGCATGGCGCGGTCCAGGATATTCCAGAAGGCCGGGGTGTGATGTGGTTCCAGCAGATGCGCCAGTTCATGCGCGACCACGTAGTCAATCAGCCGCATGGGTAACTGAAGCAGCTTCCAGTTGAAGAACAGGACGCCGTTACGACCGCAGGAACCCCAGCGGAAGCCCAAATCCCGCAGCCGGACGCCGGTAGGACGTGGCCCCATTCGACGCGAGAGCCACTCCACCCGTTCGGCCATCCACGCTTGACCACGTTCGATATACCAGCGCCGAAAATGCGCCGCGCCGGTCGGGGCGGCGTCCTTGCGCAGCAGGAAACTCCGGCCATCGAAGCGCAAGGCTTCCTCTTGTTGCGGGATCAGCGTCAGGCGATAGTTGTAGCCCAGATAGCGAAAGTTCTCGCCGCTGACGTACTCGGGCTCGCGCGCCAGCGGCGCCAGTTCTTCCTTGATCGCGAGCTTGCCCTGTACCCACAACAGCTTCGAGCGGGTCCAGCAGGCCAGCGCGTCAGCCGTGGCCGACTCGGGGCAATGAATCACCAGCTCCCCGCCCCGGTCCACCGTCAAGCCCAAGGTCTTACGGCGCGCGCCGCGTTGGATTGCGAAGGTCAAGCCGCCAATTTTCAGCGTCTCGCTCATGGCTGCGTCAGGTACTCGTGGTTTTCACGGGCCAGCGCCACCAAGCGTTGGGCGAGATCGCGCTCGCCGTCGGACCGGCAGATGCCCGCCCGGTCGAGGTCGCGGACCAGCGCTTTGGTCAGCAATTCCCGCATGGCCGGGTTTCTCCAGAACCCCACCTTGCGCACTTCCTGACGGATGCGTTCGACCATGTCCAGCGTCGCCGCGAGCGCGGCTGTGCGTTGCGCCTCGGTAAGCGCGCGTTCCTTGCCGCACTCCTCCAGCACCAGCCGCATGAACGGTATCTGGACCCTGGGATCGAGATCGGGAAATTCGTTGCGGTCGCCCCGCTTCAACTCCTCGACGAATTTGCGTAACTCACGCTCCAGCGCATCCCAGTCGTCCTTGAAGCGCTGGAGGATTTCTTCCAGCTTCTCGCTCATCTTGCGGGCGTAGGCCGGATTCTGGCTGGCGAACGCGACGATGTGATAGCGGGCGGCGTGTTGCATCTGGGCGGCGCGGGCGCGGCTGTTGCCTTGGGCCGCCAGCACGTTTTCAAACTCCGCGTCGGTGATGGCGGTCGGCGGGATTTTCGGGTCCACGCCGCGCGCCGTGATATGCGCGTCGATCAGCGCCTTCACCTTTTCCGCCACGCCGAGCAGGTTCAGCGCGGGATCGCGGTACAAGTTCGCCGCCACCTTGTTGATGAAGCCCAGCAGTTTGGCGTCGCGGAATATGTCGCCGGGTAGTTCGGGCCGATGTTCCAGGATGTTCAGCGTCTCGTAGAACGCCCGCAGCTTGTTGATGAAGTCGGCGCGAATTTTCAGATTCTCAAGCCACTCCACGCATTCGCCCACCTGCCCTTGCAGGTCGGTGATGCCGCGATCCGTGAAGACCGCCACCGCCCGCGCCCGCTGGTCGAGCAGCTTCGGCAATTCGACGGCGATATCGACCAGCGCGCCCGCCGTATCCTCGCCGTCGTAGTCCTGGAGGGCTTCGTGCAGGTGGCGGGCAACGCCGATGTAATCGACCACGTAGCCGCATTTCTTTTGGCCGCAAGTCCGATTGACGCGGGCGATGGCTTGCAGCAGTTCATGGGCGACCATCTTGCGGTCGAGATAAAGCACTTGCTCGACCGGGGCGTCGAAGCCGGTCAGCAGCATGTTGTTGACGACCAGAATCGCCAAAGGATCGGTCCGTTCGGTTTTTTCCGGCGCGAGCTGGCGCTTGAACCTCCGGATTCGTTGCTCCTGTTGGCCTCTGTCGGCCCAGTCCCGCCAGGATTCGGGATCGTTGTGATTCCCGGAGAAGACGGCGGCAATCTCCAACATCCGCAATTGGGGCAAATGCCGATGCACGCGCAGCAGGAAGCGTGTGTTCGGATCGAGTTGTTCCACCGCGTCGTCCGACATAGCGAGCATGGCCGAGGGCAGCGCCGCCAGTTTCCGCATCAGCCAGCGCCGCCAGCGCTCCAGTTTCTTCTGGTAGGTCACCGCCGCCTGCCGACTGGCAGCGACAACCTGCGCCTTGTAGCCCTCGGGCAGCACCACCCCGACATAGTGCCGCAGCATGTCGAGCGCCTTGCGGGAGATGAGGCGCGGCGCTTCCAGCACGTCGCCCTCGGTGGCGTATTTGGCCTTGATGATGGCCAGTTCCGCCTCGGTATAGTCGCGGAACAGATCCTCGAACAATTGATCGAGGCTGGACGCATCCTTCACCAGTCCGTCCGCCGTGCGGCCTTCGTAGAGAATCGGCACGGTCGCGCCGTCCAGTTCGGCGTCTTGCAGCACGTAGCGGTCGATGAAGTCGCCGAAGATTTCCGCCGTGGGCTTTTTGTCCCGGCTGAAAATGGGGGTGCCGGTGAAGCCGATCAACGCGGCGTTGGGCAAGGCTTTACGCAGATTGCGGTGCAGGGTGCGGGTGTTGCTGCGGTGCGCCTCGTCCACCAGCACCAGAATGTCCGCCGAGTCGTTGAGCAGCGGAAATTCCTCGAAGTGGATGCTCTCTTCAAAGGTGATCGTCTTTTCGATCACCGGCTGATCTTTCCCCGGTCGTTTTTCCTTGCGCACGGCGGTCATGGCGACTTTTTCGCCGTCGCTCCGCTGCTCCGTATCCTGATATTTCTGGAGCATGGCGAACACGAGGTCCGGCGTGGTTTCCCGCAGGATGCGCTGGGTGCGAGCAGTCGGCGATTCGCGCAACTTGGCATCGCGCTCGTCGGGCCGCAGCGTCTCGCCGGACAGCCGCGCCGTCTCGCGCAATTGCTGTTCCAAGTCGGTGCGGTCGGTCACGACCACCACCTTGAAGCGATTCAGTCGGGGCGTCATGCGCAGCTTGCGCACCAGAAACACCATGCTGAGACTTTTGCCGGAACCTTGGGTGTGCCAGATGACGCCGCCGCGCGGTTCGCATCCCCGTCGCAGGCGGGCGATGGCGTTGTGAACCGCGCGGAACTGCTGGTAGCGCGCCACGACCTTGCGGGTCTTGCCGTCCACCGGCTGGAATACAGTAGAACTTACGCATTGACAAGCATTGTATAATGTGCCTAGCAAGTTGAACCTTAGCCATGGATGTTTTCGTTGATGAGAGAAATCAGTCGCCCCTCTACAGCCCGTTGTACTTTAGCGACGTATGTA
>JBATNZ010000172.1:0-53176 GCA_049290615.1 Candidatus Contendibacter sp. | reverse complement strand
ACATACGTCGCTAAAGTACAACGGGCTGTAGAGGGGCGACTGATTTCTCTCATCAACGAAAACATCCATGGCTAAGGTTCAACTTGCTAGGCACATTATACAATGCTTGTCAATGCGTAAGTTCTAGTTTCTCAGATAGTGGCCCCTGCGAACGGCGATCCACGCGATGTTTTTCTCGAACAGATGGCGGCAATCCAGCAGGCGCAGCCCCAGGTCTTTCAGCGGGTTGTAGGCCATCGAGGCAATGATGCCGATGCCGAGACCGAGTTCGACATAGGTCTTGATCACGTCGGCGTCCAGCGCCGAGATCACGATGTCGGGCGTCAGTCCCGCCCGCCCGAAGGTGGCGTCGAGCCGGGTACGGCCGGTGAAGCCTTCGTGGTACGTGATGATGGGATGTTCCACGATGGCTTCGAGCGTGAGCGGGGTTTCTGAAACCAGCGGGTGATTGTCCTGGACGATCACCCCATGATGCCAATCGTAAAAGAAAAAAGTCGCGAGTTCGGCCACGCTGGCCAGCGCTTCGGTAGCAATGCCGATATCGACTTCGCCGGCCAGCAGCAGCGCGGTGATCTCGCTCGGGCTGGCTTGATGTAGCGCCAAGTGGACCTTGGGAAAAGCCGCCTTGAACCGACCGACGACCGGTGGCAGCGCGTAGCGCGCCTGGGTATGGGTGGTGGCGATGCGGAGCTGGCCCTGGTCGCGGTTGGAAAACTGCTCCGCGAGCCGGCGGATGTTTTGGGCGTCCAGCAGCATGCGCCGGACGATTTCGACCAGCTCCTTGCCCGGCTCGGTCAGTCCCAGAAACCGCTTGCCCCGGCGGACGAACAACTCGACGCCGAGTTCGTCTTCCAGGTCCTTGATGTGCTTGCTCACCCCCGACTGCGAGGTGAACAGCGCGTTAGCGACCTCGGTCAAGTTGAAGTTGCAGCGGACGGCTTCCTGCACGATCCGGAGTTGCTGGAAATTCATGCGGTCAGTTCCGCACGTTGAGGGCCGGGCGCAAACAGCCGAATCCGCGCCGGCTTCAAGCGCACCCGTTGCCCGGTATCGAGCTTCAGGGCGGCCACGCGCTCGCGCGACAACTCCACCTCGTAATGACGGTCCGATTGCTGGTCCGCGTCGGTCAATTCGACCCGCGCGGTGGCGCCCAGGGCCATGACCCGCTCGACCCGCGCTTCAATGCCGGAGCGTTCCGACGGGTTCGTTTCGATATCCAATTCGTGGGGACGGACAAAGCCCAGCGCCTCGGCGCCGGGTTCAAGGTCATGATGGCCTACATGCAGGTTGTCCGCGCCCATGTGCAGATGGCAGCCGTGAACCCGACCGTGGAACAGATTGACCGCGCCGAGAAAGCCGTACACGAACGGCGTCGCCGGATGTTCGTAGACCTGAGCGGGCGTCCCGATCTGCTCGACGCGACCCTGATTCATCACCACCACCCGATCCGAGACTTCCAGCGCCTCCTCCTGGTCGTGGGTGACGAAGATACTGGTGATATGCAGCGCGTCGTGCAGGGTGCGCAACCAGCGGCGCAACTCCTTGCGCACCTTGGCGTCCAGCGCTCCAAATGGTTCGTCGAGCAGCAACACGCGCGGCTCGACCGCCAGGGCGCGCGCCAGCGCGATCCGCTGGCGCTGCCCGCCGGACAACTGGGTCGGGTAGCGATTCGCCAGCGCGCTCAGTTGTACCAGGTCGAGGAGTTCAGTGACGCGCTGCCGAATTTTGTCGGCGGCGGGGCGCTGGCCACGGGGCTTGACCCGCAGCCCGAAAGCCACGTTATCGAACACGGTCATGTGGCGGAACAGTGCGTAATGCTGGAACACGAAGCCGACCTGACGCTCACGGACATGGGCGGCGGAGGCGTCTTCGCCTTCGAGGAACACCTGACCGCTGTCGGCGGATTCCAGGCCCGCGATGATCCGCAGCAGGGTGGTTTTGCCGCAGCCGGACGGCCCCAGCAGACCCACCAGTTCGCCGGTGGGGAAATCCAGCGTGACGTTATCGAGGGCCACGAAGCGGCCAAACCGTTTGGCGATGTTTTGAACGTGAATGCTCATGACGATGCCCCTTAGAGTTCCCGGCCTGCGTTCATCTGTTGCCGCCCCTGCCATTCCACAAAAGACTTGATGACCAGGGTCAGCAAGGCCAGCAGGGCCAGCAGCGAGGCGACCGCGAAGGCGGCGGCGAAGTTGTATTCGTTGTAGAGGATTTCCACGTACAACGGCATGGTGTTGGTCCGCCCCCGAATGTGGCCGGACACCACCGAGACCGCGCCGAACTCGCCCATGGCGCGGGCATTGCACAGGATCACCCCATACAGCAATCCC
The DNA here is from genome assembly GCA_049290615.1 of Candidatus Contendibacter sp. Lineage (GTDB taxonomy): Bacteria > Pseudomonadota > Gammaproteobacteria > Competibacterales > Competibacteraceae > Contendibacter. Next base: position 50,846 of record JBATNZ010000172.1, on the reverse strand, counting down.
CATTTAATGTTCGGCAAGGTAACGCGCCAGAAGGTTTGCCAACCGGAAGCCCCCAACACGATTGCCGCTTCCTCCTCCTCCTGCCCCTGCGCTTCCATCAGCGGAATCAATTCCCGCGCCACAAACGGGAAGGTGACGAACACCGTCGCCAGCACCAGGGCGGGGACGGCAAACATGATCCGCACCCCGTGATCGACCAGCCACGGGCCGAACCAGCCCTGCGCCCCGAACAGCAGCACAAAAGTCAGACCGGCGACGACCGGTGAAACCGAGAACGGCAAATCGATCAAGGTCGTGAGCAACTGCTTGCCGCGAAAATTGAACTTGGCAATCGCCCAGGCCGCCGACACGCCAAACACCAGATTGAGCGGCACGGCAATCGCAGTAACGAGCAAGGTCAGGAAAATCGCGGATCGGGCGTCTGGATCGACCAGCGCCGCGAAATAGACTCCCCAGCCCTTGCGAAGGGCTTCGGTGAAGACCGTCACCAAGGGCAACAACAGGAACAGCGCAAAAAACGCCAGCGCGATGGCGATCAGAATCCCTCGCACCCAGGCAGGTTCGCGGGTGGCGGCGCTGGCCTCGAATCGCCGCGAGTGGACGGTCCAATGGGTGGCAACGGCGGCGCCCATGCTTATCCTCCTCCGTGACTACGGTTGGCCCATGCCTGCAAGCCATTGATCAGGAACAGCAAGATAAACGAAGTCACTAGCATGACGGCGGCAATCGCCGTGGCGCCGGGGTAGTCGAACTGCTCCAGTTTGGTGATGATCAGCAGCGGCGTGATTTCCGACACCATCGGCACATTACCGGCGATGAAGATCACCGAACCGTATTCTCCCACCGCGCGGGCAAAGGCCAGGGCGAAGCCGGTGAGCAGCGCGGGCAGCACCGGCGGCAACACCACGCGATGGAACGTCTGCCAGCGATCCGCGCCGAGACTGGCGGCGGCTTCCTCCAACTCGGTACTCAGATCTTCGAGCACCGGTTGCACCGTGCGCACCACGAAGGGGAGGCCGATGAAGATCAGCGCCACCAGAATCCCCAGCGGCGTGAAGGCGACCTTGATACCCAACGGTTGCAGCCATTGCCCCAGCCAGCCGTTGCCCGCGTAAATGGCGGTGAGGGCGATGCCGGCGACCGCCGTGGGCAAGGCGAACGGCAGATCCACCAGCGCATCCACGATCCGCTTGCCCGGAAAGCTGTAACGCACCAGCACCCAGGCAAAAATCAGCCCGAAGACGGCGTTGATCGCGGCGGCCAGCAGGGAAACGCCATAGGTCAACTGGTACGAGGCCACCACCCGGGGGGTGCTGATGGCCGCCCAGAAGGACTCCCAACCCTGGGTTGCGGATTTCAGAAAGACGGCGCTGAGCGGAACCAAGACGATGAGGGACAGGTAGACCAGGGTGTAGCCCAGCGCCAGCGGAAACCCCGGCAGAACCCGCCGCGCCGCGCCCGTGCTCATGGGCGATTCACCACGATCTGATCGAACACGCCGCCATCGGCGAAGTGGGTCTTTTGCGCCTGGTCGAGACTGCCGAAGACCTCGTCCACCGTGAACAGCGGGATCGGCTTGAACTGTTGCGCGTGTTTTTGCAACACCGTGTCAAGGCGCGGACGAAAGAAGTGCCGGGCGATGATCTCCTGTCCGGCCGGCGAGTAGAGAAACTCCAGATAGCCCTGCGCCTGCTTTTTCGTGCCTTTGCGATCCACCACTTGATCCACCACCGCGACCGGCGCTTCGGCCTGAAGGCTGATCGAGGGATAAACCACTTCAAAACCGGCACTCCCCAGTTCCCGTTGGATCAGCACCGCCTCGTTTTCGAAGGTCACCAGCACGTCGCCCAGGTCGCGTTGGGTGAAGGTGGTGGTGGCGCCGCGCCCGCCGCCGTCCAGCACCGGCACGTTGCGAAACAGCCGGGTCACGAAATCGCGGGCTTTGGCTTCGTCGCCGCCCTTCTTCACCGCGTAGCCCCAGGCCGCCAGATAGGTGTAGCGGCCGTTGCCTGAGGTTTTGGGATTGGGAACGACGACCACGATGCCCGGTTTGGCCAGATCGTCCCAGTCGCGAATGTGCTTGGGGTTGCCCTTGCGCACCAGAAAAATGGTGGTCGAGGTGTAGGGCGCGCTGTCGTAGGGCAAACGCTTGCGCCAGTCGGCGGGCACCAGCCCCCCGCGCGCCAGCAGATCGATGTCCGTGGCCTGATTCATGGTGACCACATCGGCTTCCAGACCGTTGGCGACCGAGAGCGCCTGTTTGCTCGACCCGCCGTGGGACTGCTCGACGGCGACCTTTTCGCCCGTGGTTTGCGCCCACTGCGCGATAAAAGCCGGATTGATGTCCTTGTACAGTTCCCGTGTCACGTCGTAGGAGACGTTCAGCAGGGTGACGTCAGCGTGCGCGGCGCCGAGCATTAAAGCTGTGGCGCCCACCAGGAAGGCGCCAACGACGCCGGGCGAAAATTTCATGGACAAACTCCGAAAAAGTTATAATTAAATCGAAGTCTAAAAACGAATGGGAATAATGGAAAATAATATATTGCGAAATCCTTATGCGTTTTTCTGCAATAGCATGGGTTGGCTCTAATGCATTTCGATGAATTTAATAAGCATTTTTTATTCTTTTGAGTTTGAAGAAACCCGCGCTATACCAGACTCCTCTCAACGTTGCGGCACAACCCAAGGGTGTTCCAATACCGACGTTCCGCAACCGATCTTCATGTGGTTTCTGGAAGGGGACATGGCCAAATTATCGTTATCATTCAAATTTATGACCGCCGCCGCACTGGGATTGACCCTGTGCGCGGGCGTCCATGCGGACAACCCCACTCATCCCCTGAAGGTGGGTTATCTGCCTGTCACCGGCCATGCCAAGTTCTTCGTCGCCAAGGAGCAGGGATTGTTCGCTCAGGAGGGACTCGACGTCGAACTGATCGAGTTCGTCAACTCGGCGCTGGCCTTGCTCTGGCGCTGGTCGGGCAAGGAAGCAACGGCGCTGTTCTGGCTGAAGTGAGGGCAAAACCATGGTCCGCTCGCTGGAGTTGTTCGGTTCCCTCGTGTTGTTCGGTTTGATCGTCATGGTGTTGGGGTTGAGCTTTCTGGCCCTCGTTGCTCCGGTGGGAGCCAGGAGCGACACTTTCTTCAGCGCCGTCCCCGACAACCTGAAAAGCGTTCTCGCACAAGCCACGCGGGCGGGCAAACAAGGCGTGTTGGTGCTGTTCGAGCTGCAGGGATGTGGCGAGTGTCGCAAGGTAAAGGACACGGTGTTGCGCGATCCAGCGGTACAGGACTTTTACCGACGGCATTTCCTGAGCGTCAGCCTGGATCTGACCGGTTCCACGCCCCTGATCGACTTCAAGGGCAACACCGTGAAGCACATTGAATTCGCCCTCGCCAACCGGGTGCAGGCCGCGCCCACCTTCATTTTCTACGGCGCCGACGGCGAACCGGTGACCCGCTTTGCCGGCCTGGTCAGGGATGCCGGGGAGTTCCTGCAACTGGGCCGCTACGTCGCCGAGGCGGCTTACGAGAACGCGCCGTTTCGGGCGTATCAGTTGCGGCAGAGCGTCCCATAGCCCGTGCCTAACAAACTCGTCGCCAACACCGGCTGGCCGCTGCGACGGGTAGATCCCGTCGAGATCGCACCCGAACCCACCGAACAGGAACTGGCCACGCTGCGACGGGTGGACCAAACCGGCATGTTGCGACGCGCCGCCGAATGAGAACCTCTGATGACTGCTAATCTCGTTTCCGGCCAGCGCGATGGTGTGTTGGCCCTGATCGGCAACACTCCGCTGGTGGAAATTACCCGCCTGGATACCGGTCTCTGCCGGTTGTTCGTCAAACTGGAGAACCAGAATCCCGGCGGTTCGATCAAGGATCGCATCGGCTTGGCGATGATCGAAGCCGCCGAACGCGACGGGAAAATCGCGCCGGGCGGCACCCTTATCGAAGCGACCGCCGGCAATACCGGCCTGGGGCTGGCGCTGGTCGCCGCGCACAAGGGCTATCGCCTGAAACTGGTCATTCCCGACAAAATGAGTCAGGAGAAAATCTTCCATCTCAAGGCGCTGGGCGCCGAGGTGGTGATGACCCGTTCCGATGTCGGCAAGGGCCATCCGGCGTATTACCAGGATTTGGCGGAACGGCTGGCGCGGGAAACACCGAATTCCTTGTATATCAACCAGTTCAATAATCCTGCCAATCCCCGCGCGCATGAGGACAGCACTGGTCCCGAGATTTGGGAACAAGTGGATCACCAGATCGACGCCGTGGTGTGCGGTGTGGGCAGCGGCGGCACGATCACCGGCCTGACCCGCTTTTTCCGCCGAGTGGCACCCAACCTCAAGATGGTGCTGGCCGACCCCAAAGGGTCGGTGCTGGCGGACTACCTGAAAACCGGAAGCATCGGCGAAGCCGGTTCCTGGCTGGTGGAAGGCATCGGCGAAGATTTCGTTCCGCCGATCAGCGACCTGTCCGGCGTCGCGGAGGCTTACACCATCGGCGACGCCGAGAGCTTCGCCACCGCTCGCGAGCTGCTACGGCGGGAAGGGATCATGGCCGGTTCTTCGTCCGGCACGCTGGTTGCCGCCGCCCTGCGCTACTGTCGCAGCCGCACCGCGCCGGAACGGGTGGTGACCTTCATCTGCGACAGCGGTAACAAGTACCTGTCGAAGATGTACAACGATTTCTGGATGCAGGACCAAGGTTTCCTGTCCCGCGGTTCGCACGGCGATTTGCGCGACTTGATCGGCCGCCGCCATGCCGAAGGCGCGGTGGTGACGGTCGGACCCGACGATACGCTGCTCACCGCGCACGGCCGCTGCAAGCTGTACGACGTGTCGCAACTGCCGGTCGTGGCCGGCGAGCGCATCGTCGGCCTCATCGACGAATCCGACTTGCTGCTGGCGGTGTCGGCCGATCCGACCCGCTTCCGCGAGCCCATCGGGAATTTCATGAGCACCCATCTGGAAACCATCGCCCCCGACGCCGGGTTGGCGGCCCTGCTGAACATTTTCGACCGGGGACGGGTACCCATCGTCTGCGAAGGGGAACGATTCCTGGGTCTGATTACCCGCATTGACCTGTTGAACTACCTCCGCCGCCGCATGCGTTGACCACTTCCCCATGTCCGATACCGACCTTCGTTTCGCCACCCGCGCCATCCACGCCGGCCAGACTCCCGACCCCAGCACCGGGGCGATTATCACCCCGATCTATGCGACCTCCACCTATGTTCAATCCAGCCCCGGCGTGCATCAGGGCTTCGACTACGCCCGCAGCCACAACCCGACCCGCTTCGCCTACGAGCGCTGCGTGGCTGATTTGGAAGGCGGGCGGGCCGGTTTTGCCTTCGCCTCCGGACTGGCGGCGATCGGCACCGTGCTGGAGTTGCTGGACGGTGGATCGCACGTCATCGCGCTGGATGACCTTTACGGCGGCACCCGGCGGTTGTTCGAACAGGTCCGCCGCCGCAGCGCCGGGTTGGAATTCAGCTACAGCTCGCTCCAGGATCGCGCCGAACTGGAACGCCTGCTGCGTCCCAACACTCGTATGATCTGGGTGGAAACCCCCAGCAACCCCTTGCTGAAGCTGGTGGATTTGCAACAAGTGGCGGCGTTCGCCCGGTCGCACGGCCTGCTCGCCGTGGCTGACAACACCTTCGCCACGCCCTGGATTCAACGCCCGCTGGCGTTCGGTTTCGACATCGCCTTGCACTCCGCCACCAAGTATCTCAACGGTCATTCCGACGCGGTCGGCGGCGTGGTGGTCGCGCAAGACCCGGCGTTGTGCGAACGCTTGACCTTCCTGCAAAACGCCGTCGGTTCGGTGCCCAGTCCGTTCGACTGCTTCCTGATCCATCGTGGGATCAAGACCCTGGCGGTGCGGATGCGCCAGCATTGCGAAAATGCCCAGGCGGTCGCCGAATGGCTGGAGCGGCATCCGCGCATCGAGCGGGTGATCTATCCGGGTTTGCCCAGCCATCCGTACCATGCCTTGGCGCGGCGGCAAATGCGCGGCTTCGGCGGGATGATCAGCATGGTGCTCAAAGGCGGTTTGGACGAGGCCCGCCGTTTCCTGGAACGGTGCCGGATCTTCGCGCTGGCGGAAAGTCTGGGCGGGGTGGAAAGCCTGATCGAACACCCGGCGATCATGACCCATGCCTCGCTCGGGCCGGAGGTGCGCCGGGAATTGGGCATCGGCGATAACCTGGTGCGGTTGTCGGTGGGCATCGAGAATGTGGACGATCTCATCGCCGATTTGGCGGCGGCGCTTGATTGAATCCCAAACAGCGCCTAACCATGCAGTCCTGACCATCATGGGCGCATATACGCAACGTGATGCCTTTCGCCTCTCAAACTCAGGACTTTCGCCAAATCCCCGAATTCGGCATACCCGAGCAAATGGGTATCCACTCTTTTCAGTTGTTTACTGGATTTCCGCTTGCGCGGGTATGAAAAAAAGTGAAAGTCCTAAAACTCCATCACCTATTGGGTTGCTTATCGCACGAATTATTGCCGACCCTCATGACGAGCGTTTTCAAGTTGAATTAAGGTTCGGATGTCAAACTGAAGCTCCCAAAAAAAGGGAGACATTCAATGACACCCAAACCAACCGTCTCTAGTTTGTTCGGCATGGCCGCTACCCTGCTCGTCGTCGCCGCTGGCGTTCGAGCCGAAACCCCGGCTGATTTTCAAACCCTGTTCGCCGCCCAGGCTAAACAGGAGAATCCGGCGTTTACCGGCTTCTCCGCCGACCAAGGCCAGCGCTGGTATGCCAGCGCTCATGGCAAGGAATGGAGTTGTGCCTCCTGCCATGCCCGCAATCCGACAGCCACCGGCCAGCATGCCGCCACCGGCAAATCCCTTGCTCCGCTGGCGCCCGCCGCCAACCCCGAACGTTTCACCCGCCCCGACAAGGTTGAGAAGTGGTTCAAGCGCAACTGCAACGATGTGCTGGGCCGCCCCTGCACCGCTCAGGAAAAGGGCGATGTGCTCGCCTACCTGCTGATCGTCCGCTGAGGAAACCGCCATGAACCGATCCTGTTCAATTCGTCGCCGGGTTGCCGCCGCTGCATGGTTGGGCGCGATCCTCGTTCTGGTCACCAACGGGGTCTACGCCGACCCGCCCATCCGGCCACTGGATCATCCCGTCTGGCGGCAGGAATGTAGCGCTTGCCATGTCGCCTATCCACCCCAGTTGTTGTCCGCCCCGTCCTGGCGGGCGATCATGAACGGTCTCGACCGGCATTTTGGCGCCGATGCCCGTCTCGATTCCCAGGCGCGAGCCGATATTCTGCGCTTCCTGGAACTGAACGCCGGTCGGAGTGAAACTCCGCTTGGTGGGAAACCCCCGTTGCGCATTACTGAAACCCGCTGGTTCATTCACGAACATACCGAGGAACTGCCGGCCAGCGTTTGGAAGCGACCCGACGTCAAGTCGCCCGCCAACTGCGTCGCCTGCCATTTCGCCGCCGACCGTGGTGACTACAGCGAACGCACCCTGCGCCTGCCGAAGGGCTTTTCCACGCCAAGGACTCAGTTGCCATGAAGCCCTTTAGCTGGTTTCGCCTCTTTCACTGGCTTTTCGTTCTGGTATTGGCAGCCGTCTATCTCAGCGGCGATGACGGCGAGTTGCTGCATATCTGGCTGGGCTATGGTCTGGTTGTCCTCGTCGCTGTCCGGCTACTGCTGGCGTTGATTCGGGTCAAGGGATTCCCCGTGCTGTGGCCGGCATTTCGCTCCGGTGCGGCATCCATCACGGTCAGCCGGTTGTTGGTGATCGCGCTGTTTCTGTCCGCCAGCGCTACCCTGACCACCGGCCTGATCATGGTGGATCACAGCCGCGTGCTGGGCCTTGCCGCCGCCCAAGCGATCACGCCCGCCTATGCGGATGATGACGGAGTCGCTGGGTTTGGTGATGAAGTCGGACGATTTTCCAGCGAGATTGAAGATTTGCATGAGATCGCCGCCAATACCACATTGGTCATTGCGGCCCTCCACATCGGATTTCTTTTGGCGTTTCGCCGCCGTATTGCCGTCAACATGATTCCGGGGTTTGGCGCGGTGGCCAAGAGCCGTAGCGGCCCAGCGGCCAAAGCAGGCTGGCCGCCGTTCCCCGCGCCGTGAAAGCCGCCACCACCGCGCCGGAGCGGCCGATAATTCCGAAGATTTTACCGTTGCCAATCTCGATATCGATGTCGCGCAACGCGGCGATGCTTCGCCTGTCGGCTTGGAACGTCTTATGAACGTGTTCGATGCGGATCGCGATGATGGTCTGGGAAGTTGGGTGAGGCGTTCATAGCAACGAACTCAGACCCCGGTCTGCTGAAAAGCCTGCTCGATATCCCAAAGCAAGTCCTCGACATCCTCCGTGCCCACCGAGAAGCGGATCTGCTCGGGTTTGACCCCCGCGAGACGTTGCTCCGCTTCCGTCAACTGGCCGTGCGTGACCGTCGCCGGATGGACGACCAGCGATTTGGAGTCGCCCACGTTGGCGAGGAACGAGAAGATCTTCATGCTCTCGATGAACTTTTTCGCCTGCTCCAGCCCGCCCTTGATCCCGAACGTCAGGATGGCGCCCGGCCCCTTGGGCAGGTACTTCCGCGCCAGTTCGTAATAGGGGCTGCTCTTGAGGCCCGGATAGTTCACCCAGTCCACTTGGGCATGTCCTTCAAGGTATTCCGCGATCCGCTGCGCGCTGGCGACCTGCCGCTCCAGGCGGAAGGACAGGGTTTCCAGGCCCTGCAAGAACAGGAAGGCGTTGAACGGACTCATGCAGGCGCCAAAGTCGCGCAGGTAGTGGAGCCGAACCTTGATGATGTAGGCGATGTTCCCCAGCCCCGGATAGTGGCCCCATTTATCCCAATGAACGAAGCCGCTGTAGGCGGGATCGGGGGTGGTGAAATCCGGGAATTTGCCGCTCGACCAGTCGAAATTGCCGCCGTCCACGATCAGGCCGCCGATGCTGGTGCCATGACCGCCGATGTATTTGGTCGCGGAGTGGACGCTGATGTTGGCGCCGTAGTCGAAAGGCCGGAACAGGTAGGGAGTACCGAAGGTGTTATCGACGATCAGCGGAATGCCGTTGGCGTGGGCGATCTTGGCCACCGCTTCGAAATCGATGATGTTGATATCGGGGTTGCCGATGGTTTCGACGAACACGGCGCGGGTCCGGTCGTTGATGGCCCGGCGGAAGTTTTCGGGATCGACCGGATCGACCAGCGTGGTCTTGATGCCGTGCTTGGGCAGCGTGTTGACGAAGAGGTTGAAGGAACCGCCGTAGAGGGTTTTGGCCGCGACGACCTCTTCACCGGCGTGGGTGATGTTGAGGATGGAGTAGGCGGTCGCGGCGGAACCGGACGCGAGGGCCAGCGCGCCGCTGCCGCCCTCCAGCACCGCCAGCCGATTTTCCAGCACTTCGTTGGTCGGGTTGGTGATCCGGGTGTAATCGAAACCGAATTCCTCGACCGAGCTGATCGCCTTGGCGTGGGCGAAATCCTTGAAGACAAACGAGGTCGTCTGGTAGATGGGCACGGCGCGCGCCCCGGTGGCGGGATCGGGCGCCTGGCCCGCGTGGAGTTGCAGCGTATCGAATTTCAGCGTCCTTTCGCTCATGCCACGCCGGCCTCCGCAGCCTTGGGCGTGAAGGGCGACAGACCTGCGAAGATGAGTTCGGGCTGGATGCGATACGTCTCCAGCGATTCGTCCAGATCGATTTGCAGCGCGCTGTTGACCACGTTGTTGACGATCATCAGCGCGCCGAAGACGGTGAGTTCCACCAACTGTGCCGGCGTGAAGTAGGTCGCGAGGCGGGCGTACAGCGCGTTGGCTACTCGATTGGGGTGCGCCGCAAGCTGGCGGCCGAACTCGACCACCGCCTGATCGCGTTCGTCCAGTTCCAGATGGTCGGGATCCTCGCCGCCCTCGGCAATCGCGCGGCGCATGAACGTGGTGCAGAGTTCGCAGGCGTTCTGGAGTGAAATGGCATAGCAAAAGAGGAGGGCAAGTCGCTCGCCGAGCACCGGCTTGACCCGGTCGAACAGGGTGTACCACTCCAGCACGGCGCGCAGGGCCGGCGGCGAGTGCAGCAACGTGGCTTTCATGTTGGTGACGACGCCGTGTTCCGCGACGACTTTCTGGTATTCGGCCTGGATCTCGGGCGTGGCGTCCTCGAAGCGAATGGGTGGAATACGGGCCATGAACAGCTCCTCATTGAACGAAGTGGAGGGTTACAGCGAGTCGCGACCGAACCGGCCTCAGCCCGGTAGCGCCGCCGGAATCGCCTCGTACACAATCTCAGCGATGCGGTCGATCTGAGCCTCGCTGGTGACGAAGGGCGGGGCGAGGCAGATCACGTCGCCCAGCACGCGGGTGTAGAGACCGCGCTCGAGCAGTTCGGCGCGCACCCGTTTCCCGATCTCGGCCTCGGCGGGGAAACGTTCCTTGGTTTCCCAGTCGGCGACCAGTTCGATGCCGGCCAACAGTCCCAAACCGCGCACCTCGCCGACGTGGTCGTGTTCCTCCAGCGCGCGCAGCCGCTGCAACAGCCGGGCGCCGAGTTGCGCGGCCCGCGTCACCAGATCTTCCTCTTCGATGATCTTGAGGTTGGCGAGCGCGACCGCGCAGCAGACCGGGTGGCCCGAGTTGGTGAGTCCATGCATCCAGCGGCGGGCGGGCGGCGCCGCGTCGATGACAGCCTTGATGCGATCTGAAACACCGATCCCGCCGAGCGGCAGATAACCGCTGGTGATGCCCTTGGCGAATTGCACGATGTCGGGTTCGACGCCCCAGTGCTCCAGCCCGAACCAGCGCCCGGTGCGGCCGAAACCGGTGATGACTTCGTCGCTGATGAACAGCACGTCATACCGGTCGCAGATGGCGCGAATGCGCGGAAAATAATCATCCTGGGGGACGATCACGCCACCGCCACCACCCTGAACCGGTTCGGCGATGAAGGCCGCGACCGTGTCCGGCCCCTCGCGCAGAATCGCGTCCTCCAGCAGGTTGGCCGCCGCGACGCCCGGCGTGACCCCACCGCCACCACCGGTAAAGCGATAGGGGTAGGGCGACTCGATATGCAGAAAGCCGGGCAGGCGGGGACCGAACGGTTCCGAAAAGTCGGGCACGCCGGTGGCGCTGGCCGCCGCCAGCGTCGAGCCGTGATACGAGAGCCGGCGCGCGATGATCTTGGTCTTGCCCGGCCGATCTTGGGCTTTCCAGAAATAGCGCGCAGTTCGGATCGACGACTCGGTGGCTTCCGCCCCGCCGCTGGTGAAAAAGAAGGCGTTGATCGCCGGATAAACCAACCCGCTGAGCCGCTCGGCCAAGTCGATGGCGGGCAGATTGGTCGCGCCGATGTAGGACGACGCGAAGGCCAAGGTCGACAGTTGCCTTGATGCGGCTTCGACCAGCTCGCGGCGGCCGTGGCCGACGTAGACATTCCACATCCCGCTCAAGCCGTCGAGGTAGGTGTTGCCCTCGCTGTTCGTAAGCAGCGCACCCTCGCCGGCGACCCATATCTGGGGGTCGAGATGATCGCTCGGGTGATGCTGGGAGTGGAGGAGATGGGCGCGATCCGAAGCCAGTCGCGCGGCCTTGTCGATGCCGGTCATGGAGTCTCCAGCACGGCGTCATCGTTGAGGGTCGCTTGACTAACTGGCTTCTTCCCGGAAGCCGGCGCCACCTCGAAACGCTCCTTAATGGCGGCGAGGTCGTCCTTGATCCCACCGCGAACATGGGACGAGGTCAGGTATTGAATGGCGCCCCAGGCGAAGCCGAGCCCCAACAGACCGACGAACGCGAGAATGGGATAGGAGTTGGGCGCGTCGGGCAGCGGGTAGGTTGCGCCAACGAGGGCCACGACCATGAACGCGATGGCGGCAAGCGAGGCCAGGATGTGCCAGGAGCGCAGTTCCTGGCGCTGGTACAGATAGACCGGAGCGGCCACCGAAACCGCGATGTAGGCCACGATGAAACCGAGCGTGGCCGTGGTGCCGATCCAGCCGTAGATCGAGAACAGGTTTTCACCGAGTCCGGTGAGGACCGCCGCCGGGACGAACGCCAGCACGGCCGAGACGGTCACGGCGACGTGGGGGGTCTCGTTGGTTTCGTGGGCGCCGCCGAGAGCGGAGTGAAAGACGCCGTGCCGGCCCAGCAGGAACAACACCCTGGCCCCCGCCGTGATGCTGGCAAGGACGCACGCGAAGAAACTGATGATGGCCCCCACGGTGATGAGCACGCCGAGGAACGGGACGCCGGCCCGCGCCGACAGAACCTGGAGCGGCGCATCGCTCTTGTCGAGCGGCACCTCGTTGCCGGCGAATCCAAGCACCTGCGCATAAGCCGAGATCGCGAACAGGAAACCGACGAACACCGCGCTGAGCGACACCGCCCGAGGAATGGTCCGCAGGGGAGATCGCGCCTCGCTGCCGAGCGAGGTCGCGCTTTCGAAGCCGGTAAAGCTGAAGATGGCCAGAATAAGGCCGAGGCGGAGGGTGTCAGCGGTCACTCCCTGTAGCGAAAGCTGCGTCCAGTCGAGTTGCCAGCCGTGGTGGAACAGCGTCGCCCCGATCACCAACAGGATAAAGGTGATCGACACCAGTTCCAGCCCGAGCATGAGCCGCGTCGAAAGCCGCACGTCCTTGTAGGCGACGAACCAGGACCCCAGCACGCTGACCGCCAGGATGGCGACGAGCGCGCCGGGCGACAAATCCGTTTGAAGGTGAAAGACATCCTTGGCGAGAACGTTGACGTAGTTGGTAAAGCCGGTCGTCACCGAGGAGGCGCAAGCGATGTAGGCGATGAAGAGCGCCCAGCCCACCGCGATCCCCCAGGTCGGCCCGAGACCGGTGGCGATGTAGGTATAGATCGAGCCGGGCGAGGCCGAGCGGCGGGCGAACTGGTTGATGCTGAAAGACACCAGCAGAACGGCGACGAGGGCGAACAGATAGGCGAACCAGGTGCCCGCCCCGGCAACGGCGAAGACGAGGGGAATGACGACCGTGGGCGTTGCCGTGGGTGCGATGTTGGCGACCGACTGGCCCAATACCTCCAGCGGAGAAAGGATTCCATTTTTCAGACCATAGGACTCGTTTCGGGTGGACGGCGCCGATTGGGCGGCGGGTGGCGCCGCAGTGTGTTCGCTCATCTTTCCATCTCCTCATACTCTTCGGCATGCACGCCCCGTCCGGCTTTCTCGATGAGTTCCGAGAGAGGGTTGCACGTTCTCGATTTCCGCTGATATAAATAGGGTTAGTGATAGAGTATTCGGAACGAAACCGATCTCAAAAGAAGAATTTTTGATATACAAATGAATAACTGATGCGTGCTATAGCAATCCTATTTGAGTTATATATTTTCCCCTCCTTGGATAAGGAGGGGTGGCGCGTAGCGCCGGGGTGGTTTGAAACGGCGATTCCACAAATCAGATTAGGAGCGCTATATTACCGGATATGTCATAAAACCATATCGGTATCGCCTTGGATAATGCGGGAATTATTTGAAGCCATCTTATGACGGCTTATCGAGATATTCCGGAATCAACAGACACAAAGCTCCTCAGGTTATCACATCCGTTCCCGACTTCCGCCTGATAGTCTGGATTCACTTTTTATCAGCATTTTTCGCTATTTTATCACCGCCCATCTGCACCAGTTGCACCAGAACAATCAGCACGGCGACGGTGATCAGCATCACATCGGTCTGATAGCGGTAATAGCCGAAGCGGATCGCCAGATCGCCCACACCGCCGCCCCCGACGATTCCAGCCATGGCGGAATAGCCGATGAGGCTAATCGCGGTGATGGTCAGGCCGCGCAGCAAACCCGGCAACGATTCGATGAGCAGTACTTCCCGGATGATTTGCAGGGGCGAAGCGCCAAAAGCCGTCGCCGCTTCGATGACGCCGGGATCGACTTCGCACAGCGAACCCTGCACCAGGCGGGCGTAAAAAGCGACTGCCGCCACTGACAGCGACACCGCCGCCGCCAGCGGCCCAATCGTGGTCCCGATCAGTTTCTGCGTAATCGGCAACAGCAACACCAGCAGGATCACATACGGCGTCGAGCGGACGACGTTAATCAGCAATCCACCCAAAAGATGCACCAGCCGATTCTCCCAGAACAGCCCCCGGTCGGTAATGAACAGCACCAGACCGAGCGGAATTCCCACCACGATGGACAGCGTGAGGGAAATTCCCACCATCTGAAAAGTTTCAATAAACGCCTTGCTGAGATCGGTCAGCAAGCTGCTTAAATACTCGTTATCCATGCACGATCTCCGCCTGTACCACTCTGCCCCGGATATAGCTCAAGGCCCGCGCTATTTCTGTTTCACTGCCGACCGCTTCCAAAATCAGAACGCCCAGCGGCCGCTCATTAATGTATTCGATCTTTCCATGCAGGACGTTCAAATCAATGTCAAATCGCTTGATGGTATCCGACAACACTGGCTCTTCGGCTTTTCCACCGCGATACAGGACCTTAATCAAAACGCCACGGGCATTTTGCAACAGCCGCTCCGGTAGTTCCAAATCCTGGGTGTGCGCCACCAGTTGTGCAGTCACGGCATGTTTGGGCGCAGCAAAAATCTCATAAACATCGCCAGTTTCCACCACTTCGCCATTATTCATGACCGCCACCTGGTCGCAGATTTTTTTAATCACCGCCATTTCGTGGGAAATCAGCACCGTGGTAATGTGTAATCGCTGATTGATGGTTTTCAACAAATCCAGAATGGCGCCGGTCGTTTCCAAATCCAGCGCCGAAGTCGGTTCGTCGCATAGCAGTATTTGCGGCTCGTTGGCAATCGCTCGCGCAATCCCTACTCGCTGTTTTTGCCCGCCCGACAGCCGGGATGGATAGACGGTTTCTTTATCGCTCAGTCCAACCAACTCTAATAGTTCTGGCACTCGCCTGGCGATTTCCTGATGGGATTTGCCGGCGACCTTCATGACAAACGCCACGTTTTCCGCAACGGTCTTGTTGTTGATCAGATTGAAGTGCTGAAAAACCATGCCGATTTTCAAGCGGATATTCCGTAAATCTTCTCCCTGTAAGTTGGTGATGTCGGTAGCCTCGATCAAGACCAGCCCCGCTGTGGGTTTCTGCAACAAGTTGATCGTTCTCAACACCGTGCTTTTCCCTGCGCCGCTGGTGCCAACGATGCCGTAAACCTCGCCTTTTGGAATGTCCAGCGAGACATTTTTTACTGCCGCTAGCGTCTTGCCTTGGTGGGAAAAATTGACCGAAATATTTTGCAAGCTGATCGTGTTATTCTTAAAAAGTTTTGCGATGGGACCGCTCAAATGCAGATGTTCTTTCGGGGACGGTTTCAGGAATTCGCTTTCAGCATGGATGGTCTGGCGCGACCCGGGAATGGCTGGGCGGCAGGGCGTTTCAAAAGACATTGCAGTTGTTTCCATAGAGCGATTTCAGCGAATGATCTTGCGTAGATCAGCCGTGCATTTCCCAGCGGCAGACAGTGCGCGCTTCCACGACCCGGAAAATCAGATTCTCCACCGCTAGACCGATGAGGATGACGGTCAGTAATCCGGCGAATATTCAGCATGAAGATGAAGCTACCGTTGCCGAGGCTGAATCAGGGCAGCGGCAACGGTGGTAGGGCAGCCGCAGTCAGTTCTTTCCTGCCGACGACACCTTTTGGTTAGGTTTTGTCCACTTCTCGATATACCAGGCGGGCCGCTGAAAATCCTTAAATACATGCTTCGGGTCTTCAACAACATTCTTGAAGTCCTCCGACTGAATGACATCCTTGATGTCCTTGACGAAGGGCTTATCAATATCCGCCGTCCTGACCGCAACCAGATTCTTCAAATCCTCCACCAGTTCTTCCTTGATGATCGCCGACGCCAGCGGAATGCCGGCGGCAATGGCGTAATTGCCATTCACCACCGAGAGCGTTACGCTGTCTAGCGAGCGTGGCAATTGCGCCGCTTCAATGGGCTGAATCACCAGACCATAGAGGTTTTGGTCGATATCCTTTTCCGAAGATTTGGTTTGATCAATCGTCCCCTTGATCGTGATCAGTCCATTTTTTTGCAACAACGCCAACGCTCTGGCCAGGTTAGTCGGATCATTCGCCAGCGTGATGGTGTCGCCCTTTTTCAGCTTGGTTTTCAACTCATCGGCATTTTTAGCCTCGATCTTTCGGGAATAGATGCCTAGCCCCGCAGTCGGAATCGTGATGACCTCGGTCAAACTAAGACCCTTGTCGGCGGAGAACTTTCTTAAATAACGGACATGCTGAAACAGATTGGCGTCCAGATCGCCGTTATTCAGCGCCAGATTGGGCTGAACATAATCGCTGAATTCCTTGATTTCAATGGTGTAGCCTTTTTTCTCCAGAAACGGCTTGATGGCGAAACGAATCAAGTCGCCGTAAGGCCCCGGCGCAACCCCGAAAACCAGTTTTTGGTTTTCCGCAAATGCGCCGCCGTTGACCAGAACGAGCGCCGCCAGGATGACTGCAAGCAAACCTGTTTTTCTTCCCAAACTCATGATCACTCACCTTCTCAAAAGTCATGAATAAAATCAGCAGCCTGCCATCAGTACGCCACGGTGAAGTGTGGGGCCGATGGCCGCTCCCTGACATCTACTATAATTGACACGATTGATGGTTATTAAAGAATAAATTTTAATTTTTTTATGAAAAAATCCGTTAAGCACACGCGGTTTAGCGTGTGTGCTGGATAACGCCGCCCCAATGACCGCGGGCGACGCAATTTGGAAAGTATCGGGAAACAGCAGACGAGAACGCTCGCGCCATCACGTAGTGTTGTCGTGGCTTATGGTTTGGCGATGGCGACTTCGGTCGCCTTCACGAAGGCGATCACCTCGGTACCGACGACAAGCCCCAGATCTTCCACTGAACGGGTGGTGATGACCGAGGTCACGATGCCGGCCGGGGTTTCGACATCGACCTCCGAAACCACGGGGCCGGTGATGATGGCCTTGATGGTGCCGCGAAATTGATTGCGGGCGTTGATGGCTTGAATGCTCATGGTGTTCTCCTTGATCGAGGACGAGAAGAAAGTGGCGGACAGCGCCGTTCAAACGGCCCAGCGAAACCCATTGAAACCCTGCAATACGGACGGTTCGGTAACGGGACCGACCGGCTCGACGTCGGGTTGTTGCAGCACGCGGTTCAACACCCGCTCTTCCAGGGCGGCAAACACGGCGCTGCCGCGAGCGCGGGGTCGGGGTAAATCGATGCGCAAATCCAGCGAAATTTGTCCGTGTTCGATCAAAATTACCCGGTCGGCCAGTGCAATCGCCTCGGCGACGTCGTGAGTGACCAGCAGCGCGGTAAACCCGCGCTGCCGCCACAGGTTTTCGAGCAATTGCTGCATTTCGATGCGGGTCAGCGCATCGAGTGCGCCGAGCGGTTCGTCCAGCAGCAACAAACCGGGGTCATGCACCAGGGCGCGCGCCAGCGCCACCCGCTGGCGTTGCCCGCCGGACAGGACGGCGGGCCAATCGGCGGCGCGTTCGCCCAATCCCACCTGCTCCAGGACGGCCCGTGCGTGCGGATGCTCCGTCTTGGGCAAGCCGAGCGCGACGTTGGCGAGCACGCGCCGCCACGGCAGCAGGCGTGCGTCCTGAAACATGAGCCGCATGGTCGGGGGGATACCGTTTTGCGGGACACCGTCGTAGCAAACGGTGCCGTGTTCCGGCCGCTCCAAACCCGCGACCAGCCGCAACAGGGTGCTCTTGCCGCAGCCACTGCGGCCGACGATGGCCGTAAATTCTCCGCGATCCACCGCAAGGTCGAATCCGGCGAGCACGCCACGCCCGGCGTAGCCTTTCGTCAGCCCCTCCACCTGCAACCGGACACCCGGCGGCCTTTCCGTGGCGGCGCCCGGCGGCGTTGCGGCCCATTCGTTCGGATTCAAGTACATGGCGGCGTTCTTCCTCGAAGTGGATGCCGATTCGAGCAACGGGCGTTCCCGGTCATCGGATCGGCTGATAGCTGGGGTGCCAGCGCAGCCAGTAGCGCTCCGATCCCTTAGCGACCCCGTCCGCCAGCTTGCCGAGCAGGGCGTAAAGCAAAATGCCGAGCAACACCACGTCGGTTTGCAAAAATTCCCGGGCGTTCATCGTCATGTAGCCGATGCCCGCCTGGGCCGAGATCGTTTCCGCGACGATTAAAATCACCCACATGAAGCCGAGCGAAAACCGCACCCCCACCAGAATCGACGGCAACGCGCCCGGCAGAATCACCTCGCGGTACAGGCGCCAGCCCGACAGCCCATAGGCCCGGCCCATTTCGATCAAGCCCGGATCGACCGTGCGGATGCCGTGAAAGGTGTTGATGTAGATGGGGAAAAAGACGCCGAGCGAAACCAGGAACAGCTTGGCGCTCTCTTCGATCCCGAACCACAGGATCACCAGGGGAATCAGCGCCAGCGGCGGGATGTTGCGGATCATCTGAATGGTCGAATCGAACAGCGTTTCCGCGTTTCTGAACGAACCATTCAGCAACCCGAACAACAAACCCAGTCCGCCGCCGAGGGCGAACCCAGCCAGCGCGCGCCCGGCGCTGATGCGCACGTGAGTGAATAGTTCGCCGGATAAGGTCAGGGCGACCGCTGCCTTGGCCACCGCCAACGGCTCCGGCAGGATGCGGGTCGATAGCCAGCCCCATTGCGCCGACAACTGCCACGCCACCAGAATGAAGATCGGCAAGGCCCAGGGCAGCAACCCGCGCCATGGGAGATGGCGGATTGATAGCGTCATGCGCGCTCCTTCTGCTCGCGTCATTTAGCCCTGCGCCACCTTGGGCAGGTAATGATTGGCGACCACTTCGCCGAACGGCCCGGTCAGATGCTGTCCCGGTAGTGGTTGGGCGTGCTGTCTGTCGGGCAGCAACGGGAACAGCAGTTCGGCCACGCGGTAGGTCTCTTCCAGATGCGGGTAACCGGAGAAGATGAAGGTCTCGATCCCGAGGTCCGCGTATTCCTGTATCCGTGCCACCACCGTTTCGGGATCGCCGACCAGGGCGGTACCCGCCCCGCCGCGCACCAGACCGACGCCGGCCCACAGATTCGGACTGATTTCCAACTGGTCGCGCCGGCCGTTGTGCAGGGCGGCCATGCGCCGTTGCCCCTCCGAATCCATCCGCCCGAACGCCTGCTGCGCGCGGGCGATGGTGTCGTTGTCGAGATGCCGGATCAGTCGATCCGCCGCGGCCCAGGCTTCGGCGTTGGTTTCCCGCACGATCACGTGCAGGCGGATACCGAAGCGCAAACGGCGTCCGTATCGGGCGGCGCGCGCCCGAACGTCCGCGATCTTTTCCGCCACCGCCGCCGGCGGCTCACCCCAGGTGAGGTAGACATCCAGTTGTTCGGCGGCGAGTTCGTGGGCGGCGGGCGAGGAGCCGCCGAAATACAAGGGCGGGTAGGGTTGCTGCACGGGCGGAAAGAACACTTGAGCGCCTTGGGCGCGCAGATGTTTGCCCTCGAAATCCACGGTTTCGCCGGCGAGCACGCCGCGCCAGACGCGCAGGAATTCGTCCGTGACTTCGTAGCGCTCGTCGTGGCTGAGGAACAAGCCATCGCCGGCCAGTTCCACCGGGTCGCCGCCGGTCACGATGTTGATCAACAGCCGTCCGTTGGAAAGCCGGTCGAAAGTGGCGGTCATCCGCGCCGCCAGACTGGGCGAACTCAGCCCCGGTCGGACGGCCACCAGAAAGCGCAACCGTTCCGTGACCGGAATCAGGCTGGCGGCCACTACCCAGGGGTCCTCGCAGGACCGCCCGGTGGGAATCAGCACGCCGTCGTAGCCCAGGGCATCGGCGGCTTGGGCGATCTGTTTGAAATAGGCGTGATTCGCGACCCGCGCGCCCTGAGTCGTGCCGAGATAGCGGCTGTCGCCGTGAGTCGGGATAAACCAGAAGACTTGCATGGGTGATCCTTCTCAAGGCTTGGATTTCAGGACCGCGTCCTTGACGTTGATCGGCTTTGGAATCAGCTTGAGATCGAAGAAGACGTCGGCAATCTTCTGCTGCTCGGTCAGCACCGCGTCCGAGATCGGATGGACGTCGTGGCTGTAGCGTTGCAGGCTGAGTTCGATGACCGCCGGGTCCAGTCCCTGCAGCGGGGCCAGCGCTACGGCGGCGTCCTTGTGGTTCTTGATAATCCACTGCCCCTGCGCCGGCAGCACCTCGAACAGCAGCTTGACCACGTCCGGGTGGCGTTCGGCGTAGTCGCGCGCCGCCAGGAAAAAGGCGTGGTTGTTGACCACCCCTTTGCCGTCGGCCAGCAACCGGGCGCCGATCTGCTTTTCGGCGGCGGCCTGGAACGGGTCCCAGATCACCCAAGCGTTCACCGCACCGCGTTCGAAGGCGGCGCGGGCGTCGGCCGGAGGCAGGAAGACCGGTTCGATGTCGCCGTACTTGAGGCCGTGCTTTTCCAGCAGTTTGACCAGCAGGTAATGGACGTTGGAGCCTTTGTTCAGCGCGACCTTTTTGCCCTTCAGGTCGGCTACTGATCGGATCGGCGAATCTTTCGGTACCAGGATTGCCTCGGCGGCGGGCGCCGGAGACTCGTAGCCGACGTAGACGAAGTTCGCGCCGGCCGCCTGCGCGAAGATCGGCGGCGCTTCGCCCACGTAACCGAAGTCGATCGAACCGACGTTCAGACCTTCCAGCAGTTGCGGACCGGCGGGAAACTCGATCCATTTGACCTCCACCTTCAGCGGGGCGAGGCGCTTTTCCAAGGTGCCCTGCGATTTCAACAACGTCAGCAGGCTGGCGGATTTCTGAAAGCCGATGCGCAACTGCTGAGCGCTGTCGGCCGGTTGCGCGCCGGCCGGCAGTGCCAACGCCAGGGCGAGGAATGCCCAACCAACAAACAGGGCGAGGAAACGACGTTCGGGGTTCTTAATCATGCAAAGTACTCCTTGGTTGTATCATATCTTATTGAAAAATGAGATAAATAGATCAACCCGCCACCAGACATTCGATTTCGGCGGGGCTGTGGATAGAGGTTGATGCTGGCGCCAACCAGCCGAGACTGTGTCGCAAGTGCTTCAATCCATCCTGGAGACGGTCGACGATCTCCGGAGCAAGCCACAAGCCCTGCTCGGGTGACCAGGCGATTTGGGAATCGAGAGCGTACAACCCGGCCAGCACAGGGTGAGCGCCGAGAGCGGCGAGCACCGGCTTCAAGCTGTAATCCAGAGCCAGCATGTGAGCGGCGCTGCCACCGGTGACGATCGGTAAAACGACTTTGCCGCTCAGCGCGCGTTGGGGCAGCAAGTCGAGAAATGCCTTGAGGATGCCGCTATAAGCCGCTTGGTAAACCGGGGTGGCGACGAGGACGCCGGCGGCGCGCTCCACCAGCGCCGCCGCCTCGCGCAGGGCAGGGCTGTCGAAGCGGGCATGTAGGAGGTCGGCGGCCGGCAGATCGCGAACGCTGATCAGGCGCACGGCGATTCCCCGAACGTCGAGTTCGCGCGCGGCGAAATCGAGCAGGCGGCGCGACCGCGAATCTTCTCGTGGGCTGCCGGCTATCGCGAGAACGAACATGGTGGTTTCCTCTGGAGGCAAGAGAGTTTTATCGGTGGTTGTTTGTGTTTGTCCGCGATGCATCAAACCTGGCCCTGCCAAGGGGTCAGCCGCCGTTGCAGGGCGCGAATCAGCAATTCCAGTCCCACCGCCACCGCGCCGATCACCAGAATGCCCAGCACCACCACGTCGGTGACCAGGAAGTTGGCCGCCGACTGCACCATGAACCCCAGTCCCTGAGTGGCGGCGATGAGTTCGGCGGCCACCAGGGTGGACCAACCGGTGCCCAAGCCAATGCGAATACCGGTCAGGATGTCGGGCAGCGCGCTGGGCAGCACCACATACCAGAGCAATTGGCGCGGGTTGGCGCCCAGGGCTTGCGCCGCCCGCAGGCGGTCGGGGGCGACGGCGTTGACGCCCGCCATGGTGGAAATGACGACTGGGGCAAAAATCGCCAGATAAATCAGCAAGATTTTCGATAGCTCGCCGATGCCGAACCAGATGACGATCAGCGGCAGGTAGGCCAACGGCGGTAACGGGCGGTAGAACTCGATGATCGGATCGCCAATGGCGCGGGCGCGGCGACTGCGGCCCAGCAGGATGCCCAGGGGGATTGCGGTCAGGCTGGCGGCCAGCAAGGCGACGGCGACGCGCGCCAGGCTCGCGCTCAGATGTTGCCAAAGCGTGGCATCCATGTAGCCGTCGGTCGCGACTCGATACAGCTTGCCGAGCACGGCCTGGGGGGAAGGCAGAAACAGCGGCGGCACGAGTTGCAGGGCGGTGACCAGCCACCAGAGGGCCAACAACGCCACCACGGTCGCCAGCGACAGCAGGCGCGGCTGCGCCAGCCAGCGCCGCCACGGCAGGGGTCGAGGGTGCTGCGGAATCGCTGCCGCCGGGAGGGTCAGCGCATCGACTTCTCCAGGCAGTTCCACCGCCGGGAAAACTAACACTTCGGCGTCGAACTCAGACATCGGCGAATTCTTCCTGGGTGTTGTAGGCGAACAAGGTGCGGGTGACCCGCTCCCGCAGGGCCACGAAGGCGGGGTCGGCCTTGAGCTGCCGCGCTGCTTCTCCGGCCAGATAGCGGCGGCCAAAATCCAGCGTCAGCGTTTCGGCGATGCGGGCCGGGCGCGGCGACAAAATGATTAAATCGGTCGCCAGCAACAGCGCCTCTTCAATGCCGTGAGTGATCATGAACAGCGTCTTGCCGGTCTGCCCCCACACGGTCAACAACAGTTCCTGCATCTGTTCGCGGGTCAGGGCGTCGAGCGCGCCGAGGGGTTCGTCCAGCAACAGCACTTGCGGATCGGCGGTCAACGCCCGCGCCAACCCAACTCGTTGCCGCATCCCGCCCGACAATTCCCAGACGTGATGGCGGTCGAAGCCGGCCAGGCCGACCAGCGCCAGCGCGGCGCGGGCGCGTTCCTGGCGTTCTCGCGCCGGAGTTCCGCGCAACCGCAGGCTGAACGCCACGTTATCCAGCACGTTGAGCCAAGGGAACAGGGCGTCATGCTGGAACACCACGCCGCGCTCCGCCCCCGGCCCCTGCACCTCGCGCTCGTTCAGGGCGATCCGCCCGGCGTTGGGGCGCAGAAACCCGGCCATCAGGTTCAACAGCGTGGTCTTGCCGCAACCGGACGCGCCCAGAGCCACGATGAATCGCCCGGCGCCCACGGTCAGCGACAGATTCTCGAACACCGTGACCGGCCCATTTCGCCCCGAATAGACGGCGGCGGCTCTCTCGACGCGCAATTCCGCCATGACGATTTCCCCACCGCCGTTCGGTTACAGTTTGGCCTGGGTCTGGGCGGCCTTGACGAACCGGGGATTGACGTAGCCGCTGTAATCGCCGAGCACGCTTTCCACCTTGCCTTGCTCCTTGAGGAAAGCGGCGGTATCGGCAATCGCCTTGACGGTGCCGCCGCCCAACAATGCCGCGCCGACTTGTTCCTTGGCCAGCGGGAAGGTGCTGCCGGCCAGTAGCTCCGGAATTTCGTCCAGATTGGCTCCGGTCAGCTTGGCGATCTTGGCGGCCTGCGGCGACTTGACCCCCCAGGCGTTGGGGTTGGCGCGGTACGCGGCATAAGCTTCCGCCGTCACCCGCGCGAACTCCTGGACAAATTTCGGATGTTTTTCGGCGAAATCGCGGCGCACGATCCAGGCGTCGAAGGTCGGCGCGCCCCATTGCGCCACTTGCGCCGAATCGGTCAGTACCTTGCCCGACGCCTTGAGTTTGCCGAGCGCCGGGTCCCACACGTAGGCGGCGTCGATGTCGCCACGTTCCCAGGCCGCCGAGATTTCCGGCGGGCGCAGATTCAGGATTTGCACGTCCTTGGGATTGATCCCCCAGTGCTTGAGCGCCGCCAGCAGGCTGTAGTGGGTGGTGGAGACGAAAGGCACGGCGATTTTTTTGCCCACCAGATCTTGCGGTTTGACGATGCCGGCTTTGTCGCGCACCACCAGCGCTTCCGATGCCCCGATCTGGACCGCGATGAAGAAGGTTTCAATCGGCAACTGGTGCGAGGCGGCGGCGGCCAGCGGGCTGGAGCCGACATAACCGATTTGTACGTCGCCGGACGCCACGGCGGCGATCACCTCCGCGCCGGTGTCGAACTTGCGCCAGTCGATGCTCCAGCCGGTGGCCTTCTCATAAGCGCCATCGGCTTGGGCCACCTTGGACGGTTCAACCGTCGTCTGGTAGGCGATGGTGACTTTCTCGGCGGCCTGGGCGCTCAGGGCTAACCCAGCCAGCAACGGCGCGGCGATCAGGGTCCGCAACCCGATTTTCAGGGCTTGCTTCATGGGAGACTCCCGTCTAGGTGGAATATAAAGATTGTTGATAGCCTAAACGGGCTTTTTCAAAATTAAAAAGAATAAAAAACGTTTTGTTTGTGAAAAAAAATTATAAATTACCCCTAAATCTGGTTAATATCTGACAAAGGTCTATTTCTCCTGCAAATGATACGCCTCGGGAGCAGGCTTATATGATCGCGGCAGCCACAGTGGCCGGCGAAGATTATCCGGTCCCGGCGCCGGACGCGTCATAGTGAGCCAGCGCTTGTAGACTTCGTGGGATTTGTTGGTGTCCACAAAGATATCGCCGTACTTATCGTCGGGGCCCGGCTTGGTCGCTCGCACCTTCTGATGCCAGCAGTGCTGGCCGCTGATGTAATCGGGTTGCACTGGGAAAGTGAGGTTCTGATGCACGCCGGGATCTTCCCAGAAAATCCTCTCGGAATCGGAATCATCGCTCTTGAAAGGTTTAATGCCGTGGACCTGACGCATCATCCATCTCCCCTCGCCGACTTGTTTTATATCAACGAGAGCGGTGGACCACCGTTCGCCGCCAAAATCTTCTTGAAGCCGCCACCGGCCGAGATGGTGCGAGCAGGCTACGACGCCGGGCTTGATCCCTTCCGTAACCCACACTTTATCGACGAAGTAACCGATCTCCGTCTGGACTTTTAGAAGGTCTCCTGTTTTCACGCCAAGATGTTGCGCATCCTTGGTATTAATCCAAAGCGGATTTCTATGGGAGATTTCGTACAACCATTTTGCGTTGCCGGAACGGGTGTGGATTAACGTCGGTAGACGGAATGTCGGAAGCAGCAGCATCTCGCCGGCATCGAAATCGATTTGCTCCGGGTGAACGTGACTTTTAATGTAACCGGGAATCGCGTATTCCGGCCATTTCCAGTCCTTCAGCGTCTTCGAGTAAAACTCGAGCTTCCGCGATGGCGTGGGAAAGCCGGTGCAAGCTTGGCCATCGACCTCGACCCCTAGAGTAGCGCCGTTTTTCGCAATGAGATGGGTCACTGGATCTGTGGTTGCGTCGTTCAAATCATCCGCTTTGAGCCCAGTTTCGTGGACATGATAAACATTGTCCTCGATCAGAAAGGCGCCGTATTTGCGCATATACTCTAATGGCGCTAATCCTTTTTTCATCGCCGTTGCGGGAAGACCCGGTACGCTATTTTCGAAAATCCAGCGATAATAATCCTCCACCGTCATCTTTTTGCCAGGTTCATAGGGCGATTCGAAGTATTTTCGGATGCCCAGCGAGCCGTCAGGATCGACGCGCCACGACAATTCAATCCAGAATTCATCTTCTTCCCATACTTCGCCGATGCCAGCTTCACGATGCGCCTCGTAGGTGAAGTTAAATTCCCTCCCCTGTTTCTCCAACGCAACTCTGAGTACGGGCTGGCGAAAACCGATCCAGCGCGCCGCATGAGTCTCCTGGCTCATCAAGTCATGCCGCTCGGAGGCGTGTCCCATCGGCAAAACATAATCGGCAAACCAGGCGGTCTCGCTCCACGTGGGCGTGAGGCAAGCGTGACGCTCGACCTTGCTCTCGTCCGTGAGCATTTCGATCCAGCTCATGCCGTCTGGATTAGTCCAGACCGGGTTGTAAGTCCGGGTGAAATACATGGCGAGCTTGCCTCGTCCTTCTTTGATAAAGTGCGGCAACAGAAAACTCATCTCGAAGAATGCCAGGGGATATTCCTTCGGCAACAGCATCTCGTTCCACACCTTGGACGGTGGCGGCATCAGCGGTGGAGCAGGGATGAATTTATTTGCCGCGTTGGGCGCGGTGCCGCCGGGAGTTCCGACCGCACCGACAAGCACGGCTAAAAACTGTAGCGCCCGCGCGACTTGCCAGCCGCCGAGATTTCCCGCGGCGGCGTTGCGCCAAACATGGCTGGAAAACGCCGTCCCCGCCTTGGCTATTTCATGCGCGACCTCGACCAAGACGCGCGGATCGACGCCGGCTTCCTTGGCGGCAAATTCCGGCGTGTACTGCGCGTAGTTTCGTTTCAATAACGAAATGAACGATTGGAAGATTTGCGGCTCATCGGAGTGCTCTTCGCGCAGATATTCTTCCCAGTTGACCCACCTCCGGACAAATTGACGGTCGAAGAGATCCTCTTGCAAGAGAATATTACTCATGGCCAGTAAGATCGCTGCTTCGCTTCCCGGCCATGACGACAGCCAGTAATCGGCCTTGGACGCGGTATTGGAAAGGCGCGTATCGATGACGCAAATTTTCGTCCCCTGGTTTTTAGCCTCGACGATGCGTTGAGCATGCGGGTTGAAATAGTGGCCGCTTTCCAGATGCGAACTCAGCAACAAGATGAAGCGGGCGTTGGCATGATCCGGCGACGGTCGATCGCTGCCCGACCAGAACGCATAACCTGCACGGGCGCTGGCTGAGCAGACATTGGTGTGGCTATTGTGGCCGTCAATCCCCCAGGCATGGAGAATTCTCTGATGATAGAGAAGCTCGTGACCCGGACGCCCGACGTGATACATGATCTCGTTGCGCCGATCATCTTGAAGGGCCCGTCGCACGCATGCCGCAATGTCGTCGAGAACTTCGTCCCAACTGACCCGCTCCCAGTGGCCTTCTCCCCTTTTTCCAGTACGCTTCAGCGGGTAACGGATCCGTTCGGGGTCGGTGACTTGATTCAGTGTCGCGGGTCCCTTGGCGCAATTGCGACCGCGACTGCCCGGATGTTCCGGATTGCCTTCGAAGCGACGGATGCGCAATGTTTCCTTATCCACAAAACTGATCAGTCCACACGCCGCTTCGCAATTAAAACAAATCGTGGGAATGATCTGATAACGCTTTTCAACCTTCTTGGGCCAATGGGCCGTATCGTACTCCACCCAGTCGTCCCACTTTTCCGTAGGTGGATAACTGACCAGGCTGCTGAGGGGATCAAGCTCTGCGGCAACTGGATGATGAGGCAACCGGCTTTCACTCATATCTTTCCTTTCTTAGCTTAGCGGCACGGATTGGCCTGCCTTGATCCAGAGATCTTCATACATCCATAGGCCGAGTAGAACCAAAACGCTGGCGACGCTATAGAGCAACCAAGGGCTCTCGGGCCAAAGAATCAGGATCAATGGCGCAATGCAGCCAAGCCCAATGACGACAGTCCAAAATTGACCTCGCAAAGCCCCTTTGGTGAGCAGTGCCGTCGCACGTTTGATTTCCTCCCCACCGTGGTCCACGAAAAGTTCGCTCAATAGCAACGCGCGGCTCAGACACAGAGAGGTCAAGAGCAGATCACGAAGCCAGAAAAACAACGGCACGCTGAGGTCAAACAGCGTACTCAGCAGGATCAACATCGCTGCCCCCGCAGTGACGGCCTGGATCAGGAGCTGCCAGAACAACAATGGGCTTCGCCAGAAATCATGGCCTTTCGCCTGAGCGAAGAGAAAAGCCGAGTAGCAAGTCGATGCAATCGCGAAGATTGCGGTCGGCAAAAACAAAAAGGGTTTGACCGATCCTTCGGTCAGCCCTTGTCCGAGCCACGCCGCAGCCAACATTCCATAAATCAAAAGAAGATAGCCTCCTCGAACTAGCCAAGATCTCCAGTTAGGGCGAGTGAGAAGAAAATAAAACCGCCCCGGTTTCTTGAGATCGAAGACGAGCAAAAATAAGGTGATCCCTAAAAATACGAGCGCTACGACAGGGTTCACGACGCACAGTAATCGCATGTCCTGCTCGAAGCCGATGTGGAGCAGTAAGGCAGAAATCAACAACACTCCTGCGGAGATGGACTTGGCCCAAAGATAGATCGCGATCTTTTTTTTCCATGGCGTCGCGTGCGGTACATCGTAGACCTCTCGTCCACTTCCTGGAATTGGCCGGTCCGCGTTCCCTTGATTCAGGGCATAACGATCTTCACCCGGCTGCTTTTCCGCCCAAAAGTGCGCTGATTGAGGCTCCATCATCGCGGGCTGGAGCAGATCTCCGTCCACACCGACGTAAAAAAGCTTTGGCCTGGTGCCCTTTTCCGGCTTTCGAACGCTGACTTTCTCCATTGCAATCCGCTTGCTGATCTCGCTCGCCGGAGCGTCGAGGTCGCCGGACAGTATCGCTTGCGTCGGGCAGACGACCTCGCAGGCGGGCTTGTAGCCCATCTCCACGCGCGAAGCGTCGAAATTGCACTTTGCCGCGGTGTTTCTATCCGGATCAATGTAAAGCGCGTCGTAGGGGCAAGCCTGCATGCACGATTTGCAGCCGATGCAGCGCTCATGGTCGAAGTCGACGATACCGTCCGGTCTCCGAAATAGAGCTACTGTTGGACAGATTTCGATGCAAGGAGCGTTGTCGCAGTGATTGCAGCGCAGGACGGCAAAGTGACGGCGCGTGTTTGGATAACGGCCTTTTTCAATATACTTGACCCATGTTCGATTCACACCGACGGCGATATTATGTTCTGCTTTACAAGCAACAGTGCAGGCATGACAGCCGATGCAGCGGTTTTGATCAATGACGAATCCGTAGCGCATTCCAAACCTTTCAAATCAGCAAAGTCAGATGTAGCCGTGATAAATCTTCCATCTGATATAGTCCTGACCACAGTGCATCACTACCACACCATGACTTCCATCGTTACTCTCTCCGTTTATGGATTCGATGAAACCCTGAAAAAGGTGGATCATGGTTCTTTTTTCAAATCGATAAACTCGTTATATGTTTTGTTGCCAGACAAATTAACACTCATCTCCCAGGTCGCCCGGTATCCCAACCGCTCATAAAGCCGCCTTGCGGCGCTTCCCGCCGCAATCAGTTTTGCTTCCTGCACTCCCTTGGCGACCAGCCATTGCTGGGTTAATTCCAGAAGCTGGCTGGCAAGCTTCCTGCCTCTGTATTTTGGAACGGTGTATACATCGATAATCCAGCCATAGTAGCCAGGCTTGAAAAGATAGTAGGGAAAATCAGTTTTTAGTAATGCGCCAGCGATGGCGACAGGCTCATGTTCTCCGTTGTAAGCAATGAAGTGCTGTATCCTTCCCTCCTCAAATTCTTCCTGGTACAACTTGAAAAGAATATCGTAACAGTTATCGATTAATGAATTGTCAGGCACTCCCATTTCATCGAACAAGATTCTTCTGAAATTCAATGCCAATGGAATGTCCATTTTCCCGGCTGGTACGAATAAAAAACCCTTGCCACTTTCGTTCATAAAACGAATTTATCCGACAAATTAAGCAGATAGTGATGGATTTAATTTTTTACAAGACGATCCAGATGCTTGAATATCGGTTGCTGATTCTCCTGCTGTTCAAAGCAGTAATAAAATGATTCATTAACAAGCTCTTCCGGTTCAACAATACAAACAGCGGCCAAATCAACATCTCCAAGCCTCTTTCTTGCGTATTTATAGTATCGTTCGAAAACGGGTCCGCTGATAATGATTTTTTCAGGTTTTCCCTTAATTTGCCAGTGTTCACCTTTGCCTCCCACAACCGTTATGGAGACCCTCTGGTTGTACCAAAGACTTCTAGTAAAGTTCTTGTAACTCCTTGAAGACTCCAAGAGTTCAAGATAAACGAAATTGCCATTTTCCAGAACATGCATGAACTGTTTCACAACCGAGTGAGGCTGCCCTTTTTCATCCACCGTAGCTAATACCTTTATAGTACCATAGTCATTAATCAGGTCTATGAGTTCCTGATGCAGTTCAAAAGTCATTTGTGATTCATCCTGTTGTTTTTTTACAGAATTCGTGTCAAATCGCCATCAGGATGGTTTCCGCATCTTCGGTAATCATCGAAATCAATATTCAGGGAATATTTTTTTCTCAATTCATGTAGATTTTTCGCCAAGCTGACATAATACTCAAGCGAAGCATTTTTCTGGTCATGAAAATAAGCCTGTGGTCTTGGAATCCAGACCATGAAGATGGTTGAAACACCGTTGGCCGCAAGGTCTTCGGCCTCTTCCAGCGTTGCTTGCAACGCCTCATTTTCGTTGGAAAAGCCGTGGGGTTTTGCCAATTCGACCCCGGCGACAATGCCAGTATTCACATTGCCGCGCCCAAAGATATCCACGGCTTTTATCAAGCTATTTTTCCACTCCTGATAGCCGACCCATTCCGCCTTGCCGGGACATATCCAGTTAAATAGATCTTCATTCAATACTTCAATATCCGCAGTATAACCCATCAGTCCAGTTTCACGATAGAGCTTTTCAAGCTGCTTCTCATTAAATGCCGTTGCAATGAGCTGGCTGGGGAATTTTCTGGTTTTAAAGTTCTCACCGATGACCTGTAGAAGCTCGACATAGTATTCAACTTCTTCATCAAAGGGTTCGGCGCCTCTGGTATCCGAACCCGCGGTCAGGCAAATACTTGAGAACCTTCCGGGCTGTTTCAGCGCCTCCTGTATAACCTCACCGACCTCTTGAGGATGCAGTTTTGCCGGCACGCCAAGCCCTGATTTCTGGTGTTTCAGATGATTCACGATGTCACAGTACTTGCAACCATGATCGTTGGTCCAGAAGTGGCAATAGCTGGATGGCATGACCTGCAACCGCTGCGGCCTTGCGGTAACGATGAACTCCATCGGCTTACCCGAAGCAGTTTTCTTGCCATAGAAATCAGGCTTTGGCCAATACTCCACCTCTTCGATAACGGCTCCCTGATCGGTAATAACCAGTTTGCCGTCCATAAAATCAACCAGATAAGGATTTTGTTCGATAGGAGTCGGATCGGTCAGAACCGTCGTGCCATCCCGCAATATTAAAGACTCCGGCAAAGGCGTGAGTTTTGCGTCCCTGGAACCGAACAAGGCAGCGCCCCTAAGCTGATGTAATTCCTTATCCAGCCTGGACAAGGCGTGGTCGGTATAATGGACCCCGCGTCTTTGCACATCAATCTTAACGGCGATCAGCCTTGGAACCTCGGGGTACTTTTCCACAACATCGTCCAGCGTCAATTCCCTGCCACTTTCGATGGTCGACATTCACTTTCTCCCGGTCTTTTCAAGCCATGGATTCGTAGCCATATTTGAGTCAGAGTATTTCCGTCGGCTTTACCGTAACTCAATCAGCCGCTTGGCTTTATGGGTCGCTCTTGGCAACTCGCCCGGTTCCAGCACCAAGACCTCTTTCGGCTTTACTCCCAAGCGGGTTTTGAGTTGGTGGGAGACTTCTTCCGCTAACTCAGAATGACTGGCGTTACTGTTTTGATTTCTCTCCACCTCGACTTGATAGCGGGTCGTATAATTCTCGGTGAACACCGTGATCCGATATTCGCCCGTCAGGTGTTCCACCTTCCTGATCACATATTCGACATCGCTGGGAAACACGTTGACCCCGGAAACGATGAACATGTCGTCCAGTCGGCCGGTGATGGCAATCCGCGCGTGGGTTCGGCCGCAGGCGCAGGGTTCCCGATTCACCGTCCCGATGTCGCCGGTGCGGAAACGAATCATGGGGCGGGCGGTTTTGCGCAAAGTGGTCAGCACCAGTTCGCCGCGTTCCCCGTCCGCCACCGGTTCCAGAGTCTTCGGATCGATCATTTCCACCAGAATGTGGTCTTCCGCAAGGTGCAAACCGTTTCGCTCGCGGCACATGCCGGCGCAGGCCCCGAAAATGTCGGAGATGCCGTAAAAGTCGAAAACCTGAGCTTGCCACAGGCTTTCAATTGCCTGCCGGGTCGCGTCGATGGAGCCGCCCGGTTCGCCGGCGACGATGATCCGGTTGATGGCCAGATCCCTGGCTGGATCAATACCCTGCTGTTTAGCGGTTTCGCCAAGAGCCCAGGCGTAGGACGGCGTGGTCCAAATCACGGTCGGCTGGAATTCCTTGAGGATAAACAGCAAGCGGTCGGAAGGAATGGCCCCCGCCCAGAGGCACAGCGCGCCCAGATTCTGCGCGCCGATCACGTCCGGTCCGCCGACGAACAGGGTGAAATTGAGGGCGTGAACATAGCGATCTTCCGGCCGCATCCCGGCGGCCCAGAACAGCCGGCTCTGCACGTCCTGGAATTCCGCGAAATCATGTTGGGTGAAGGGACTGAGCGTCGGTACGCCGGTGGAGCCGCTGGAGGCGGATACGAACACCACATCCCGCTCTGTCACGGTGATCATGTCACCCAACAACGGCTTCGCCAGTTGCCGGTCCCGTTCGATCTGCTTGTGGATGAAGGGAAAGCGCCGCAAATCCTCCAGACTGTTCAAGTCGCCAGGTTTCACTCCAGCGGCATCGAAGGCGTCACGGTAGTAATCGGATTTGTGGTAAACCAGCGCCAGCACCGCGGCTAACTGTCGGGTCTGGTATGCCTCCAGTTCCACTCGCGGCAAGGTTTCCATCCGCTCATCCCAGTATGACTTGCTCGCGGGTTGGTGCGCCCTCAGTTCCACCCGCGGCGGGATTTCAACCGTTCTCCAATCAAGATTGTAAAGATTGCTCACAGTCGCACCTCAATTAAGGCTGGCCCAGAAATGGCTCCAGTACCGCCGCCACCTGCTGGTCCTCGATCAGAAAAGCGTCATGCCCGTGCGGGCTATGCAACAAGGCAAACTCGGCGCGCGCCAACCGCGCCACTTCCTCGACCTCCGCGCTGGGGTAAAGCAAATCGCTATCGATGCCGATGAACAATGCAGGCGGTTTTAGGCCGGCCAGCGCCCTGCTCAGGCCACCGCGCCCCTTGCCGACATCGTGGCTGTCCATCGCTTCCGAGAGGGTCAGATAACTGTTGGCGTCGAAGCGACCAACGAACTTGCCGCCCTGGCGCAACAGATAGGCTTCGCCCCGCAAAGGCTCCGGTCCCCAGCGCAACTCGAAGCTGCTCGGGGCGCGGTAGCTGAGGGTGGCGATGGCGCGGGCCAGCGCCAACCCCGCCGGCTGTCGCCGGTAGCGCCCGCCGTGATAGCCGGGGTCCTGCCGGATCGCTTCCCGGGCCAGGCTGTTCCAGGCGCGCGCCCACGGGCCATGCCGGGCCGGCGCGGCCATCACGATCAATTGTTTGCTGCGGCGCGGGAACGACAGCGCGAATTCCAGCGCCACCATCCCGCCCAGACTGCCGCCGACCAGGATGGCCGCCTCCACCCCCAGACGCTCCAGCAGGCGCCCCTGCACCCGCGCCAGATCGGCCACCGTCACCGGCGGAAACTTGGGACCGTAGGGATGACCGTGGCGGGGATCGCGCACCAATGGCCCGGTACTGCCGTAGCAACTGCCGAGATGGTTGGCGCACACGATGTAATAACGGCGGGTATCGAACACTTTGCCGGGTCCCACCAGGCTGTCCCACCAGCCCTGCCGCCCAAAGGCTTGCTCTTGGGGCGACAGGCCCGCCCAAACCCTTTCGCTGTAACAGCCAGCCAGATGGGCGCTGCCGGTCAGAGCGTGGAAGATCAGGATTGCATTGTCGCGACGGGCGTTCAGGCGACCGTAGGTCTCGTAACGCACCCGCACTTCCGGCAATGCGCCGCCCCGCTCCAGCGTGAAGCCTTCCGACGAGTCCCACAGCGCGATATCGCGGGGTAACGGTCGCAAACTCCGCAACGGCTGGCCGCTTCGGGAGTGATGGCCGGAGTTTCGTTCCGGCGGCAAAGGCGTCCGCACGGTCCCCGCCACGCCGTAGGCATCGGTAGACATGGATGCCTCGCTCGGTCAGGCCGGCGCCAGTTGCGCGGCTTGCAGCGCCTGGACCAAGTCGTCCTTGATATCCTCGATATGCTCCAGACCCACGCTGATCCGCACCTGATCCGGGGTGACCCCGGCGGCGGCCTGATCGTCCGCCGACAACTGCGAATGGGTGGTGGAGGCGGGATGAATCGCCAAGGTGCGGGCGTCGCCGACATTGGCCAGGTGCGAGACCAGTTCCAGCCGGTCGATGAAGGTCTTGGCCGCCTGATAACCGCCTTGCAGGCCGAAGGTCAGGATGCCGCCCGGTTTGCCCTTGAAATACTTCTGAGCCAGGGCATAAGACGGATGCGTGTCCAGACCGGGATAATTGACCCAGGCCACGTCCTCCCGCGCTTGCAGCCAGTGCGCCAGTTCCAGGGCGTTCTGGCTTAGCCGTTCGGCGCGCAGCGACAGGGTTTCCAGTCCCAGTAGCAGAGTGAACGCCTCGTGCGGTCCCAGGCATTGGCCCTGATCGCGTAGCCCATCCACTCGCGCCTTGAGGATGAAGGCCAGCGCCCCGAACGCTTGCACGATGTTCAGGCCGTGATAACCGGGCGCCGGTTCGCTGAGCAGCGGATAACGGCCGTTGTCCCAAGGGAAATTGCCGCCATCCACTATCAAACCGCCAATGGCCGCGCCGTGGCCGCCGATCCACTTGGTGGCGGAGTGGACCACGATGTTCGCGCCCCACTCGATCGGCCGGAATAGATAGCCTCCCAAACCGAAAGTATTGTCCACCACGACCGCGATCCTCGCCTTTTGCGCCGCGGTGAAAATGGCTTCGAAGTCGGGGATGTTCAGCGCCGGATTGCCGACGGATTCGATGAACCAGGCACGGGTACGGTTATCGCTCAACGCCAGGAATTCCTCTGGCCGTTCAGTGCGATCCGTGAAGCGGGTTTGAATGCCCAGGCGCGGCAGGGTGACTTTCAACTGATTGATGCTGCCGCCGTACAGATTGGGGGTGGAAACGATGTTGTCGCCGGCCTCGGCCAAGGTGGTGAAGGTCAGGAATTGCGCGGCGTGACCGGAACTGGTCGCCAGTCCCGCCACCCCGCCTTCCAACGCCGCAATGCGTTTTTCCAGCACATCGGTGGTCGGATTCATGATCCGGGTGTAGATGTTGCCGAACTCTTGCAAGGCGAACAGGCGAGCGGCGTGATCGGTGTTCTGGAACTGGTAGCTGGTGGTGGCGTAGATCGGCACCTGCCGCGCCCCGGTGGTGGGGTCGGCACGATAGCCGGCGTGCAGTTGCAAGGTTTCGTAACGTAAGGTCTTTTGCTGCGCGCTCATCGCGTTCTCCAATGCGAGTGAAGGACGCCGCCAGCCAACTCGGGTAGCGGGCGACAAAGTAACTTGCGCTCACTATAGCCCCGCCCCTTACATAGCCATAAAGAATAAATTCAGATTTTTTTATAAGTTTTTCTGATTAAAACGGCGGTGTAGAAAAAACATCCCCTCGAAACCCAAGCGCTGTCATTTATAATCTAAATTGATATACAAACAATTTTTTATTCATTTTAATTTTTAAAAACCCAGTTTAGTCTGTTCGCAACACGGTTCCTTCACGATTACTGGAGATCATTTGCAGGTTGGGTGAGGTCATGAAATTGTGGGGCGATGAGGTGTACTTTTGGGCGGCAAAGATGGCCGCCCTTTTTTATGGCAACGCCCGCCAATTTATTGGATTTTTATCCGTTAAATAGGAAATTTTCATTTAAAAATAAATGGTTGTATTATGTTTGATCGTATTTGGAGCTACATCCCCTTTGTTTGTTCTTCACCATATCGAGAGCTATTGATCCCATGTCCGAGACCACCGAAATCCGGCATACGCTGGGCGAACTGGCGGCCCGCCAGCTTGCGAACACCACCAAGACCATCCCCCAGATGCAGGCGATCACGCCGCGCTGGCTGATTGCCTGCCTGCCGTGGGTACCCGTCGAGGCCGGCACCTACCGGGTCAACCGGGTCATCGAGGCGCGCGCCGGGGCTCCCGCCGATGTCGAGTGCAGCCCCCAGGACGAGAGCGACCTGCCCGAGGCTTTCGTCGATTACGAGGAGCAACCGCGCGAATACACGTTGAACGCGATGACCACGGTTCTCGACGTGCAGACCCGCGTCTCCGATCTGTATCGCAGCCCCTACGATCAGATCCGGGAGCAACTCCGCCTGACTATCGAAAAGGTCAAGGAGAAGCAGGAAGGCGAGATCATCAACAACCCCGAGTACGGTCTGTTGAGCCAAGCCGCCGACTCCATGCGGGTTCAGACCCGGGCCGGTGCGCCGACCCCCGACGATCTGGACGAACTGATTGCGCGGGTCTGGAAGGAACCGGCCTTTTTCCTCGCCCACCCGCGAGCGATTGCGGCCTTCGGGCGCGAATGCACCTACCGGGGCGTACCGCCGGCGACGGTGACGTTGTTCGGTTCGCCGTTCATCACCTGGCGCGGCATCCCGCTTATCCCCAGCGACAAACTCCAGGTGAACAACGATCAGACCAACATCCTGCTGCTGCGCACCGGCGAGAAGCGGCAGGGGGTGGTCGGGCTGTTCCAGCCGGGATTGCCGGGCGAAGTGTCGCCCAGCCTGTCGGTCCGGTTCATGGGCATCAACCGCAAGGCGATTGCCTCCTATCTGATCTCGCTCTACTGCTCGGCGGCGGTGCTCACCGAGGACGCGCTCGGCGTGCTGGAGGGCGTCGAGGTGGGTCACTACCATGAGTATCAGTAACCACGAAGCGGGGGGAGCGCCGTTCGATCCCGCGGTGATCGCCCGGCTCGCCAACGAACTCTTCGCCGCGCTGCCGGGACGCCCGACGCCGCCTCCTGGCGCTGGCGTGGCCTCGGCGCCGCCGGCCACCCCGCCGGTCGAGGTGGGGGCATTGCCGGTGGCTCCGGCCATTCCTCCATCCTCAGCGGTCGGGCCGCCGACCGAGGTCGAGTTCCGCTCGTTGCCATCTACGGTGTCCGGCGCGACGGTACGGCCGCCGCAAGCGGGTTTCACCCCGTCCGCCGTGCTCGGGCCTTACGACTTCCGCCCGGAACTGATCCCGGACGCAGGGGCCATGACGGTTCCAGGAGGAGGGGTCACCCCAACACCGCCGGTTACGCCCCCGGTCGAAGTGGGCGCGTTGTCCGCCGCTCCGGCGGTGGCTCCGACCTCCCCGGCTACACCGCCGACCGAGACTGAACTCCGGGCGCTTCCCGCGTCGTTAGCGCCACCATTACCGGCAACGCCCGCCGCGCCCGGAGGATCGTCGTTTTACTTCCTCGACGACGCGCAGCTCCCGCCGGCCACGCCCGCGTTGCCGCACGGAGACTATGATTTCCACCCGGAAATGCTCCCCGACTTGGGGATCACGGCAGGTCCGTATGACCCGCATGTGGAGCGGCGTGACTTCCCGGTCCGCTCATAAAGCGCTCACCGCAGGATACGGTGCTGGAGAATAAAATGTTCGCAACAACCCTGATGACCGGTGGTCCTGGCGCGTCGCCCTACTTTCTCAACCCGGAGCAGGCGCTGACGGCTCCGTCACCGCTCCCGGTGGAAGCTCTTGTCCTGCGTCCCGACGCTGTGCCGGGTTTGGGTTTCGCGGCCCGTCCGTTCGACCCCCAGGCGGTGCGGCGCGATTTCCCCATCCTGCAAGAGCGGGTGCATGGCCGGCCGTTGATCTGGCTCGATAACGCCGCTACAACCCAGAAGCCGAACGCGGTCATCGACCGGCTCTCCGAGTTTTACCGGCACGAGAACTCCAACATCCATCGGGCGGCCCATACCCTGGCGGCGCGGGCGACCGACGCCTACGAAGCCGCGCGGGAGAAAGTGCAGCGCTTCCTCAATGCGCCTTCCGCCCGTGAAATCATTTTCGTTCGGGGGACGACGGAAGGCATCAACCTGGTCGCCCAAAGCTGGGGTCGCCGCAACGTCGAGCCGGATGACGAGATCGTCATCACCTGGCTGGAGCATCACGCCAACATCGTGCCGTGGCAGCAGTTGTGCGCCGAGAAAGGCGCGCGCCTGCGGGTCGCGCCGGTCGATGATCGCGGTCAGGTGATTCTGGAGGAATACGAGAAGCTGTTCAGCTCCCGGACGAAACTGGCCGCGTTCAGCCAGGTGTCGAACGCGCTGGGCACCGTCACGCCGGCGCGCGAGATGGTCGAGATCGCGCATCGCTACGGCGCGCGGGTACTGGTCGATGGCGCGCAGGCCGTCTCGCACCTGCGGGTGGATGTCCAGTCCCTCGACTGCGACTGGTACGTTTTCTCCGGCCACAAGGTATTCGGCCCCACCGGGATCGGCGCCGTCTTCGGCAAGGAAGACCTCCTCAACACCACGCCACCGTGGCAGGGTGGCGGCAACATGATCGTGGACGTCACCTTCGAGAAGACCATCTACCAGCCCGCGCCATCGCGCTTCGAAGCCGGCACCGGCAACATTGCCGACGCGGTGGGACTCGGCGCGGCGCTCGACTACCTCGATCAAATCGGCATGGAGAACGTGAGCCGCTACGAGCATGAACTGCTGGGTTATGGAACCCAGGGATTGTTGAGCGTCCCCGGCTTGCGCCTGATCGGCACGGCGGCCGAGAAAGCCGGCGTACTGTCCTTCGTCCTGGACGGGTTCCGCAGCGAGGACGTCGGCAAGGCGCTTGACGAAGAGGGGATCGCGGTTCGCGCCGGCCACCATTGCGCCCAGCCCATCCTGCGCCGCTTCGGCCTGGAAAGCACCGTCCGCGCCTCGCTGGCGCTGTACAACCTCCACGAGGACCTCGACGCGCTGGTCGCGGCGCTGCTGCGCATCCAGGCCGGACGGGGCTATTAAAAACCCTCACCCCCAGCCCCTCTCCCAGTGGGAGAGGGGAGCTGTTACGGCTTCTAGCTCTGCTTCCAGGGCAACTGCTCGGCCCGCCAGCCACTCGCGCCCCGGTGGCCGCTATCGTCGATCGGACCCTCGAAGCCATCTGCTACGTTGTAGGTGGTATAGCCCCGTTCGGCGAGAAATTCGGCGGCATCCCGCGAGCGAATGCCACTGCGGCAGATCAGGTAGACCAATCGCCCTGGCGTAACGCCCTGGGCTTGCAACTCCCTCACGAACCGGGGATTGCGCTCCATGTTAGGGAACACCTGCCACTCGACCTGAATCACGGCCTTGCTCAGGCTGGAAAGGTCGGGACCGCCGACGAACGTCCATTCGGCGCGGGTGCGGATATCGACCAGCACCGCCCCCGTCTCGTGTTGCAGATTCCGCCAAACCTGGGCAGAGCTCATATTGCCAAGAAACTGGCCCGACGCCGCGCTGGCCTCGCGGTCGGCGCGTGGGCGGGATTCCACCTGGGTCAGGTGCGCTTTTTGTGCGGCGAAACCTCTAGGCATCGTATCCTCCTAATTGATTTTTGTAGGTAATAGATCAACTCATGGTTTGCGCGTAGCTCATCACCAGATACATGACGGCTTCACTCTGGCCAACGTTGCAATAGGTATGCGCGACATCGGCCACGAACTGAATCGCATCGCCGGCGGCCAGCGCGTAGCGGTTTCCAGCGATAACGATCTCGACCTCGCCGCGATCGACCACCAGATTTTCGAGGGTGCCCGACGGATGCGGGCTGGCCGATTCTTCCCCACGGCTGTCGAGCCGCAATTCGTAAAATTCCACCCGCCGGGGCTGGTCGAAGGGAAACAAGGCTCGCGAGCAAAAGCAGCCGTCCTTGGAAAACAGCCGTTTCGCCCCGGCCGCTGGCAGTAGCCATACGCTCTCCTCCCGATCCTCGCGCAAAAACGCCGAAATGGGCGTTTCCAGGGCGCAGGCAATCTTCCACAACACCCCGATGGTCGGGGTGCTGCACCCCCGTTCGATCTGACTCAGCATCGCCCGGCTGACGTGCGACCGCCGGGCCAGCGTTTCCAGCGATAGCCCGTGTTGCTTGCGCAGCTTGCGGACATGGCCGCCGATGATGGTGGCCAGACCGACCGCGTCCTCGACCGGCTCGCGCTCCATGGCCAGCGGGGCTACGTTGGTGTATCGAAGCGGTGGCGGCAAACGGTCGGCGCGTCTGACGAGAGCCACTGACGATTCATTGTTCATCCGCCGGCATCCTTGGAGGCTGGATCAAAACAGCCGCTCAGATCCCGGCGCCGCCATCGAACACTTCGCTGCGCACCTGCGCCTGCGAGATGTTGCTGCCGGGCGGCACGCTGCGGGTGAGCCAAACGTTGCCACCGATGATCGATCCGCGCCCGATGGTCACGCGACCCAGGATCGTCGCGCCGGCGTAGATCACCACGTCATCCTCGACGATGGGATGCCGGGCATTGCCCTTGACCAAAGTGCCGTTGTCGTGGGCGGGAAACCGCTTGGCCCCCAGGGTCACGGCCTGATACAACCGCACCCGCTGGCCGATGATCGCTGTCTCGCCGATGACCACGCCGGTGCCGTGGTCGATGAAGAAACTGCCACCGATGTCCGCGCCCGGATGAATATCGATGCCGGTGGCCGAGTGGGCGATTTCCGCGATCATCCGGGCGATGAGCGGAACGCCCAGCCGGTGCAATACATGCGCGAGCCGATGGTGGAAGATGGCGGTAACGCCGGGGTAGCACACCAGCACCTCGTCGATGCTGCCCGCCGCCGGATCGCCTTCGTAAGCCGCGCGAACGTCGGTATCGAGCACCGCGCGCACGGCGGGCAATTGCGCGGCAAACACCCGCGTGATTTCAACGGCCCGTTCAAGATCAGCCTCGCTGATGCTCGCCTGCCCGGAAGAAAACAGCAGCTCCCGGCGCACCTGTTCAAGCAGATGCCGCAGCGTTACATCCAACGTGTGCCCCACGAAGTAATCGATGCCCTCGTCGGTTAATTCCGGTGACCCCAGGCGGTTCGGAAACAGCGCGGCGCTCAGTCCATCCAGAATACCCACCAGCGCCTTGCGGAACGGTAGCCGAGGGGGGCGATTCGCCCGTTGCCGATCCGCCAGCGACCGTTCCCGGCCGGCGCGCAGATCGGCGACAACCGAATCGATATCCCAATGCAAGCCCGCGGTCGATCGTGCGCCGGCCTGCTTAATGCTGACGTTCATGCCGCCAGCCCCTTGGCATCGAAAACGCCCTCGAACAGGACGGAACTCAGGTAACGCTCGCCGGAGTCGGGCAGCACGACCACGATGGTCTTGCCGGCGTTCCGAGGACGCTTGGCGATGCGGACGGCCACCGCCGTGGCGGCTCCGCAGGAAATACCCGACAGGATGCCCTCCTCGCGCGCCAGGCGGTGCGCGTAGTGGATCGCCTCTTCGTTGCTGACCGGTTCGATTTCGTCAACCAAGGACAAATCGAGAACCTCCGGCACGAAACCGGCGCCGATCCCCTGAATCTTGTGGGGAGCGGGCTTGAGCGGCTCGCCCGCCCGGCGCTGCGCGAGCACCGGACTGGCCGCCGGTTCGACGGCGACCGACACGATGGGCTTGCCCTGGGTGTGCTTGATATAACGCGAGACGCCGGTGATGGTGCCGCCGGTGCCCACGCCGGACACCAGAATATCGACCGCGCCTTCGGTGTCGTTCCAGATTTCCGGCCCGGTGGTCTGCTCGTGAATGGCCGGGTTCGCGGGATTCTTGAACTGCTGAAGCAGCACGTAGTGGTCCGGGTCAGAGGCGGCGATTTCCTCGGCTTTCGCCACCGCGCCGCTCATCCCCCGCGCCCCTTCCGTCAACACCAGCGTCGCGCCGTAGGCAATCAGCAGCTTGCGGCGTTCGAGGCTCATGGTTTCCGGCATGGTCAAGGTGAGCGGAATGCCGCGGGCGGCGGCGACGAAGGCCAGCGCGATCCCGGTGTTCCCGCTGGTCGGTTCCACCAGTTTCTTGCCGGGTCCCAGCAGGCCCTGGCGTTCGGCATCCCAGATCATCGCCGCGCCAATCCGGCATTTGACCGAATAAGCCGGATTGCGCCCCTCGATCTTCGCCAGCACCGTGGCCGGCGCGCCATCGGTGATCCGGTTGAGCCGCACCAGCGGCGTGTGTCCGATGGACAGGGAGTTGTCTTCGTACCAGCGTGGCATCGGAAATTCTCCAGTGACTTAGCGGCTGGGTTGATAGATTTGGTCGAAAATGCCGCCGTCGGCGAAATGCGTCTTCTGCGCTTTTTGCCAGCCGCCGAACACCTCGTCGATGGTGAAGAGGTTCACCTTGGAGAATTGCCCGGCGTACTGGGCCGCGACCTTGGGATCGCGCGGGCGGTAGAAGTGCTTGCCCGCGATGTTCTGCCCTTCGTCGCTGTAGAGGTAGTGCAGATACGCTTCGGCGGCCTTGCGAGTGCCCTTCTTGTCCACCACCTTGTCCACCACGGTCACCGGCGGTTCCGCCAGGATCGACAGCGAAGGCGTCACGATCTCAAATTTGTCCGGCCCGAGTTCCTTGGTGGCGAGATACGCCTCGTTTTCCCAGGAGATGAACACGTCGCCAATGCCGCGCTCGGTGAACGTGGTGGTCGAACCGCGCGCACCGGAATCGAGCACGGGAACATTCTTGAACAGCTTGGTCACAAACTCGCGCGCCTTGGCCTCGTCGTTGCCGTATTGCTTGAGGGCGTAACCCCAAGCGGCCAGGTAGTTCCAGCGCGCGCCGCCGGAGGTTTTCGGGTTGGGGGTGATCACCGAGACGCCCGGCTTGGCCAGGTCATCCCAGTCCTTGATGCCCTTGGGATTGCCCTTGCGCACCAGGAACACGATGGTTGAGGTGTAGGGGGAGCTGTTATTCGGCAACCGCTTCTGCCAGTCCGCTGGGATGAGCTTGCCCTTCTCGGCGATGGCGTCGATGTCGTAGGCCAGGGCCAGCGTCACCACGTCGGCTTCGAGTCCGTCGATCACCGCCCGGGCCTGCTTGCCGGAGCCGCCGTGCGACTGCTGGATAGTCACGGTTTCGCCGCTCTGACTTTTCCAGTGCTTGGCGAAGGCCGCGTTGAAGTCCTGATAGAGTTCGCGGGTCGGGTCGTAAGAGACATTGAGCAGGGTGGTTTCCGCGAAAGCGAGCGAACTCGCCCCTACCGTCAGGGCGAGGGCGAGCAGGGTGCGGGAAAAGCGGGTGGTTTTCATCGAGCGTTCTCCAAAGATTGATAACTTGACGAAATATACAGTGCAATTATTTATAATTTAAATGAAGAAAAATGGATTGTTTATCATGGCGGGGCATAAGCGCGACTTTTCCGTACCATAATCAGTGGATACTCCCCCGTCGGAGAAGCCAACCCCGCCATGTCCCTGATCCGATTCCCCGCCACCTGGATGCGCGGCGGCACCAGCAAGGGCCTGTTCGTCGATCCCGCCGACCTGCCCGCCGACCCGGCGTGGCGGGACGCCCAGTTGCTGCGTGCGCTCGGCAGCCCCGATCCCTACGGCACCCAGATGGACGGTCTGGGCGGCGCCACTTCCAGCACCAGCAAGGTGGCGCTGGTATCTCGCTCGACCCGGCCCGGCTTCGATCTGGACTACCGCTTCGGCGCGGTGGCGGCGAGCGAAGCGGCGATTGACTGGTCCGGCAACTGCGGCAACCTCAGCGCCGCGGTCGGCGTGTTCGGCCTGACTCGCGGCATGGTCGCGGCGCCCGCCGACGGCATCGCCACGCTGCGCATCTGGCAGGCCAACCTCGGCCAGACCATCCTCGCGCACCTGCCGGTGCATGACGGGCAGGCGGTGGAAGAGGGCGACTTCCGCCTGGCCGGCGTCGCGTTTCCTGGAGCCGAGATCGTCCTCGACTTCCTCGATCCCGGCGGCGAAACCGCTCTGTTACCCACCGGCCGGCCAAGCGACCGGTTGGAGGTGCCGGAACTCGGCGTTTTCGAAGTCAGCCTGATCAACGCCGGCAACCCCACGATTTTCATCCGCGCCGCCGATCTTGGCCTGACCGGTACCGAAAGCCCGGCCGATTTCAACCGGGACGCCGCCCTGCTGGCCCACTGCGAAGCGATTCGCGCCCATGGGGCGGTCGCCATGGGGTTGGCCACCCACGCCGGGGACGCCACTGCCCACCGCCCCCACACCCCCAAGCTGGCCTTCGTCGCCCCGGCCCGCGACTATCGGGCCACCGACGGTTCCCCCATCGCCGCGAGCGCCGTGGACCTCGTTGCCCGCATTCTGTCCATGGGCAAACTGCATCACGCCTTCACCGCCACCGGCGCGGTGGCCCTGGCGGTGGCGGCGATGCTGCCTGGCGCCCTGGTGCGAGACGCCTTGGGCGCTCCTCTCGCTGCCGGGTCCGAGGTCCGAATTGGTCATGCCGCCGGGGTGATGGCGGTCGGTGCCACGGTCGTTGCGGACCACGGTCGATGGCGGGCGGAAAAGGTCAGCCTGCGGCGCAGCGCCCGCCGGTTGATGGAAGGCTGGGTGTGGATACCCAATGACCAATGACAAGCCAAGCTGAACCCTCGGGAGGGTAACCGCCATGTACTCATCCACCGCCAACATTCGCGCCCTGATGGCTGATTTTCACATCGCCGGCATGATGTTGCGTTACAGCGGCTTCATTCCCCGGCTGTACAACCTGTGCCGGTCGCTCGGCTTCGAATCGGGCAAGATCATGCCCTCCCGGGCGTTCTGCTCGGACGAGAGCCAAGGCTATCCCATCATCCTCATCACCAAGCACTTTGGGGTATTCCCGTTCAATCATGGCCAGGTCGGCGGCATCGTGGCCACCGACCGCCACGCCCCCCACGCCGAGCACGGCCGGGACATGGTCATCATTCACGCCAGCCACGTGGGCTACGATCCGGAAAGCCGGATTTTTGGAACCTACCGCCGCCTGCAAAGCGA
Source organism: Candidatus Contendibacter sp. (assembly GCA_049290615.1). Taxonomy (GTDB): domain Bacteria; phylum Pseudomonadota; class Gammaproteobacteria; order Competibacterales; family Competibacteraceae; genus Contendibacter. The sequence continues at coordinate 6,083 of JBATNZ010000172.1, read as the reverse complement.
GGACCGGCATTTGACCGCCAACTGCGGCAAGATCGAAGCGGTGCTGCGCTGGTATCAGGATGAGTACGCCTTTGCCCGGGACAACATTCTGCTGGAGCGCCAGGGGGAGAACTATCTCATCACCATCGACAATCAACTGCTGCGGGAGAATCGCGACGAGGGCCTGTTCCTGAACCTGGAGCGCCTGGCGACGCCGGCCGCCGGTAGCGAATTCCGGCCGGTGCATTGCCAGAGTACGGCCAAGAGCCTGGTCGCCACGCCCGATCTGCGACGCCTGATGGAGCGGGAAGGTTGGGTGGAGGGTCAACGCGAGCCGATTGGCGACCGGCTTCTGCCGGAATTTTTTCGCTTCAAGCGCGACATCCAGGGGGATCTGGAGGGCCGCAGCCATCTGGAGCAGAATCTGTTCGATCCGATGGCCTGGATCGTCACCGCGCCGCACCCCCTGCTGACTGCGGCCCAGGTCAACACCCAGGTGGAATTCGACCGCACCTTCCGCACCATCGTCCGGGAGCATGGTTACCAGGGTAAGCGGGTGCTCTACGTCTCCGGACTGAACATCGACATCTCGCCTCAGGCCGGCCAGCGCTTCCCGCTGACCAAGTTTGTGCCCTGGGCCGCCTTCGTGCAGCAGCCGGACGGTTCCCATTACACCCTGGAGCAGCTTGAACTGCTGGCGCGACTGCGGGAACAGCCCAGCGCGAATCCCGATCAAATCGACCTGGAAGTGGTGATCCATCAGATGGAACAGACCCAGGAGGTTCGCGTCGAGACGCCTTGAACCGCTTGCAAGACCGGGTTGACGGGCAACCACAAGGGGTTGCCCTGTAGTTTCTGGGCTACTACCTTGGAATTCCCACAATAACTTCGCTCATCTGGTAGTGACTCGCCAAAGGTCCGCGGAATTGTGCGCCATCGGGGTCCGCCCAAGCTGGCGGTCGTTCGTGCCCACGGCCCCCACCGTGTAATCCATGACTCGACAGGCCACCGCCAGCAATGCCCACCCTGATCGTGATTGGCTTACAATCAACGGTTGCCATTGTCTCTGTCCTCCGCAACGGATCAACGACCATGCAAACGCTCAGTTTCATTCTGTGGGCGCCGCTCTTCGGAGCGGTGCTGGTCGCTCTGCTGCCAGCGGCCCAGCCCCGCCTCATCCGCGCGGTGGCCCTGTTCCACGCCGGGTTGGCCCTGGTGCTGGCCTGGAGCCTGACCGCCCAGTTCGACCGGACCACGGCGGCGATCCAGTTCGTGGAACAGGTGGTTTGGAGTCCCGCCCTCGGAGTTTCCTACGCGCTGGGCGTCGACGGACTCTCCTTGCCGATGGTCCTGCTCGCCACTCTGCTCGCCGCCGTGGCGCTGCTGGCCTCGGACTCGGTGAAAACCCGGGTGAAGGGCTACCACGCCTGGCTGCTAATCCTGGAATTCGCCATGCTCGGCGTGTTCATGGCCCAGGACTGGACGCTGTTCTTCATGTTCTGGGAGCTGACGCTGATCCCGCTGTTTTTTCTCATCGACCTCTGGGGCGGGGAAAAACGGCACGCGGCCAGCCTCAATTTCGTGCTCTACACGATGGGCGGGGCGATCTTCATCCTGATCGGACTCATCATGGCCTACCGGAGCGCCCCGACCCCGTCGTTCGCGATGGCGGCCATCGCGCAAGCGGCGGCGGGTCTGTCCCGCGACCAACAGGTGCTCCTGCTGCTGGCTTTTCTGATCGGCTTTGGGGTGAAAATTCCCCTCTTCCCGCTGCATGGCTGGCTACCGTTGGCCCATGTTGAAGCGCCGAGCCCGGTCAGCATCCTGCTCTCCGGCGTATTGCTCAAGATGGGCGCCTACGGCCTGCTGCGAGTTATCGCGATGCTGCCGGAGGCCACCCTGGCGTTGCAGCCGCTGCTGGTCGGAATCGCGCTGGTGAGCATCCTCTACGGCGGCCTCCTGGCCTGGCGGCAGAGCGATCTGAAGGCGATGATCGCCTATTCTTCCATCAGCCACATGGGGGTGGTGCTGCTCGGCATTTCGGCCCTGAATGAAACCGGGCTGATGGGAGCGACCTTGCAGATGGTGGCGCACGGCCTGATCGCCGGCGCGCTGTTCCTGCTCATCGGCCTGCTGTACGAGCGCACCCACAGCCGCGAGGTGGCCGATTACGGCGCGCTGGCGCGGGTGATGCCCGGTTTCACCCTGTTGATCACGCTGGCGTTGCTGGCCTCGATGGGGATGCCGGGCCTGGCCGGGTTCGTGGCCGAGCTGCATGCCCTCATCGGCGGCTTCGAGCGCTGGGGCTGGCTGATGGCGCTGGCGAGCCTCGGCGTCCTGATCAGCGCGGCCTATGCGATCCGGACCATGGGTCAGTTGTTCACCGGCCCGCCGCGCCCGGAACTGGCGGAACTCCACGATCTGCGGCCGCGCGAGTGGGTAGCGGCGATCCCGCTCGCGGCGGGACTGCTGATCTTGGGGCTTCAACCCGCGCTCGCCACGGGCCTGATGAACGCCACGGTCGCCCACCTGAGCGCCATTTTTACCCGACTGTTGTAGTTGAGGATGTCATGTCCGCAATCACTACCCAGGATTCGGCCGGAGCCCCCGGTCAGACCCCGCTCGAGCCGCGCCGGCTTATCGAACAGGCCGTGGCGCACCTCGATCACCTGCTGCCCGGCCAGGCGCCGATCCTGAACTTCGTCCATCACAATACGCTGCACGGTTACCAGCACCTGCCCTTCGAGCAGGCGCTGGCCGCGGCCGAGCAGCTCACCGGAATTCGCCCGTATTGGCCGGAGGCGCAATTCCGCGCGCAATACCGGGCGGGCCGGATCACTGACGCGGATTTGGATGCGGTCTTCGCCGAGCGCGCGGAACTGCGGGCCGATGCCGCGCTGGTTCGTCTGGATGACCGGGAAATCGGCCGTGGCGAGGTGCTACGAATCGCGCTGGTCCACGGGGTGGAAGCCTTGATCCCCAGCCAGCTCGTCTGGCACATGGAAGAACTCGACGCCACCCACCGGTTTCAGGAGGACGTGCCCGTGATTGTGCGCCGCCGGCTACTGGAGGCAGCCACGCGGGAAGGCAGAGCTGGCGAGGGGGATGCCCTGGAGGATCTGTGGCGGGCTTGTCTGGAGGGTTTCCAGTTGCCCGCTTTCAGCCTCCATCCCGAGGAACTGGTGGACTTGCAATTGAATTTGGCGAAGTCCCTGCTGGCGCGGTTCAAGGCGCAGGGCGCGGTGGACGACCAGGAACCCGTCGTTCACCAGCGCATGATGGCGGAGGCCTCGGCGCTGGTCGAGCGGCTGTTCGCGGAGGTCGGCGAGCGGATCACGGTGCGCGGGTTGTTGCGGGCGCTAACTGGCCAGGACCTGCTCGATCAGGTTCGACCCTATCTGATCCGTCTGTCCGCCGCTCACCTCGACGAGGGGCTGGCCGCCTGGCATTTACCCGACCGGGCTGAAGGGCTGTACGCAGCCTGGCGCCGCCTCGCCGGAAGCGACCTCGCCTGGACCTTCGCGGGGCTGCCCGGCTGGCGCGAGACACTGGCCCGCTGGCCCGAAGACCCGATCGAGGCCATCATCGCCGAGTTCCGGCGGCTGGGACTCCCCGAGCCGCGCTGGGAAGACTATCTGACGCGCCTCGCTTTGGAGCTGCCCGGCTGGTCCGGGATGATGAACTGGCGACAGCAACATGCCGACTACAAGGCCAACCGGGAAAGCTGCGTCAAATTGGTCGATTATCTGGCTATTCGCCTGTGCCTCGACAGTCTCTGGATCGAGCGCCTCTGCCGCGAATGCTGGGGCTTGGCGGGAACGTTGCCGGTGCTGCGCGATTATTTGACGTCGCGCCCAGCGGAGGCGCTGGTCCGACAGGCTCTGTACGAGGGGCGCCTGCCCGAGTATCTGGTCAGCCGGGCGCGGACCCTGATCGAAAATCCCGGCCAGCAGACCGACCTCGCGATTTGGGACGCCCTCGCCGATATGATCTGGACTTGGCAGCACAGCCCGGTGGCGGCGCGGCCTGGAACTCATGCGGTTCACGGCAGCGCGTGGCGGCTGTTTCGACTGGCCCAGCATCTTGGACTCTCCGGCGGCGCCCTGCGCACGCTGTCCCTGAGCGATTTGGAACGCTTGCTGGCGCCGCTGGACGAGCCGCCGGCCACTCAGCGCGGCGCTCTGTGGCAGTGCGCCTACGAGCACCATTATCGGGATGCGTTGATCAACGCCCTGGCGAACAATCACGGCCGCTGGGCCGGACGCACGCAGCGGCCACAGGCTCAGATCGTGTTCTGCATCGACGACCGGGAGGAAGGCTTCCGCCGCCACCTGGAAGAATTGAACCCGCGCATCGAGACCTTGGGGGCGGCTGGCTTCTTCGGCGTGGCGATGAACTGGCGGGGCCTGGACGACCGCGAGGTGACCCCCCTCTGCCCGGTAGTGGTCACCCCGGCCCACGAGGTGCGCGAAGTCGCGCGGCCCGGAACCGAAGCCCAGCATGTGCTGCACAACCGGCGGCGCGAGCTGCGTGGCCGGCTCCGCGCCATCTACCACGGGATACGTCGTAATCTGCTGTCTTCGTTCCCGCTGATTGACGTGCTGGCGCCGGGCGCGCTGCTGACGCTGACGGGCAAGATCTTTTTCCCCACCTGGCAGGCGCGGTTTGTGGAAGCGGCCGATGCGCGTTGGGTGCCCGAAGCGCCCACGCGCGTCGCGATCACGGCGGCGGACGACGGTACGCCGGCCACGCCGGAACGGCCACGCCTGGGTTTCACCGATGTCGAGCAGGCCGACCGGGTGGCCGCCTTGCTGCGCAATATCGGCATCACGTCGCAATTCGCGCCGCTGGTGGTACTGATGGGCCACGGTTCGATGAGCCAGAACAATCCCCATCTGGGCGCTTACGATTGCGGCGCCTGCGGCGGGCGCCACGGCGGCCCGAACGCGCGCGTGTTCGCCGCCATGGCCAATCGCCCGGTGGTGCGGGCGCTGCTGGCCGAGCGCGGCATTCACATACCGGACGACACTGGGTTTCTCGGCGCCGAGCACAATACCTGCGACGAGCAGATTAAATTCTACGACCGAATCGACCTGCCCGCCGAAGCGGGAAAGGCGCTGGCGGCGCTGCAACGGGATTTGGACCGGGCTTGCGCGCTGTCGGCCCACGAACGTTGCCGCCGCCTGGCCTCGGCGCCGCGCCACCCCACGCCCGCCCAGGCGCTACGCCATGTGGTCGAACGCTCCAAGGACTTCAGTCAGGCGCGCCCGGAACTCGGCCACGCCACCAACGCCGCCGCCCTGGTTGGCCGCCGCGCGATGAGCCAGGGCGTGTTTCTGGACCGGCGGGCGTTTCTCGTCTCCTACGACCCGACCCAGGACCCCAGTGGAACCGTGCTGGAGGGCATCCTGCTGGCGGTCGGCCCGGTCGGCGCGGGCATCAACCTGGAATACTACTTTTCCACCGTCAACAACGAACGGCTGGGCTGTGGGACCAAGACGCCGCACAACGTCACCGGGCTGTTCGCGGTGATGGAGGGCGCCAACAGCGATTTGCGCACCGGACTACCCCGGCAGATGATCGAGATTCACGAACCCCTGCGCTTGCAGATCGTGGTCGAGGCCCGCGTCGAGGTGCTGGCCGCCATTTATGGTCGTCAGCCCGCGCTGCGAGAGCTGATCGGCAACGAGTGGGTGCATCTGATCGCCAAGGACCCGGACACGGGAGAATTCTCGATCTTCGACCCGGCGCGCGGGTTCGTGCCGTGGACTGGACCCGTCCGGCCGCTGCCCGAACGCGCTCGTTCGACCGACTGGTATCGCGGTCAGCCCGATCCGCTGCCGCCGGCGCTGATCGGCGCGGCTCCACGCTCCCCTCGCCCGCTGGCGGAAGAGGGGTTGGGGGTGAGGGTTGAACGACTGCACGGAGGGGGCGACCATGCTTGAATGGATCGTCGGGCTGATCCCAGCCTCGCCGCTGGCCGCCGGGTTGTGGATTGGCCTAGCCATCCTGTTCGGGGGGGCCAGCGGCGAGGCCCACGAGCGGCGCACCAGCCGGATCGTGCTGGCGGCGAGCGCCGTCTCGTTCACGGCGGCGCTCGCGCT
>JBATNZ010000171.1:0-6800 GCA_049290615.1 Candidatus Contendibacter sp. | reverse complement strand
GCATCGTGGTCGCCAGCCAGCCACTGCCGGCGCTGGCCCACTTCGCCACGGTGCGCGCCGGCTACGAGCAGGTTTTACCGCTGGCCCAGCGCACCGACCCTTGGGCGGTGCTGGAAGCGGTGGTGGTGGAACTGGACCGCGACGATGACGGAACCGTACTGATCCTGGAATTCCGCTATACGTTTCGGGGCTGCGCCGACCAGAACCAGCGACGGATTCGCCGGCTGCACGGCTTCGATATCGTGCTCGACCCGGAGGCCGGCACGCTGGAAGTCACCGCCGCGGAGCGGGAATTCGAACAGGCGGTTGATGAAACCGAATGGGCGGAGTTGACCGCAAGCTCGCCGCTCGTTCCGCTCACGCTCGGACCCTGGCTGTGGGATCTCGACCAGGTGTTGCCGGCGGCTCTGGCGGTGCTCGATGCCCGGGCTGGAACCGAACGCGCCATGCTGGACTCGGCCTCGCTCTACGGCAACGTAGACGGCGCGCCCTTCTGGCAAGTGGTTGCCTGGCGCGACGAAGACGACCCGCCGCTGCACGTGATGCTGGACGCGCGGTCGGGCGCCATCCTGGATGAATAGCTCTACAGAGGAGTCAACCTCATGTTCGGAGGCTTTGCCGCGTTTGTAGTCGGACTGGCGATTTTTGCCATCATCCTGATTTTCCTGGGCGTCAAATCGGTGCCGCAAGGCATGGAATATACAGTCGAGCGCTTTGGCCGCTATACCGAGACCATGCGCCCCGGCCTGAACCTCATCATCCCGATCGTGGACCGCATTGGGCGCAAGATGAATATGATGGAAACGGTGCTGGATGTGCCCTCGCAGGAAATCATCACCAAGGACAACGCCATGGTGAAAGTAGACGGGGTGGTGTTCTATCAGGTGCTGGACGCCGCCAAGGCCGCCTACGAAGTCAACCAGCTTGAATTCGCCGTTCTCAACCTGACCATGACCAACATCCGCACCGTTATGGGTTCGATGGACCTTGACGAACTGCTGTCCAAGCGCGACGACATCAATGCCCGGTTGCTGACCGTGGTGGACGAAGCCACCACTCCGTGGGGGATCAAGGTCACCCGCATTGAAATCAAGGACATCGCGCCGCCCAAGGACCTGGTGGATTCCATGGCGCGGCAGATGAAGGCGGAACGCGACAAGCGGGCGGCGATCCTGACCGCCGAGGGCGAGCGGCAGGCGGCGATCCTGGCCGCCGAGGGTCAGAAGCAGGCGGCGATCCTGGAAGCCGAAGGCCGTAAGGAATCGGCGTCCCGCGACGCCGAAGCTCGCGAGCGGCTGGCTCAGGCCGAAGCCCGCGCTACCCTGATGCTGTCGGAGGCCATCGGCAAGGGCAATGTGCAGGCGGTCAACTATTTCGTGGCGCAGAAATACGTGGAGGCAATCGCCAAGCTGGCGGCGGCGCCGAACCAGAAGGTGTTGTTGATGCCGCTGGATACTTCCGGACTGGTCGGCACGCTCGCCGGCGTCGCCCAACTGGCGCAAGAAGCACTGAGCAAGACGGCAACCCGCTCATGAGCGCATGGCTATTGGAGCCGGTCTATTGGAACTGGTGGGTGCTGGGGGTGGCGCTGATGACGGTCGAGGCTCTCCTGCCCGGCTTCTTCTTCCTGTGGATGGGCGTGGCGGCGCTGCTGGTGGGGTTGGTGCTAACCATCCTGCCGGGCATGGACTGGACCTATCAGGTCATGCTGTTCGCCGTACTGTCGGTGGGTTCCATCGTCGCCTGGCGGCTACGGCTGCGGCGGCATCCCACGCAGACCGCCGATCCGTTGCTCAATCGCCGCGGCCATCAGTACGTCGGCCGGGTGTTCACCCTGGACGCACCGGTGATCAACGGCCACGGCAAAATCCGGGTGGACGACAGCACCTGGAAAGTGGTGATGGAACGGGACTATCCAGCCGGAACCCGGTTGCGGATCGTCGGAGTGGACGGCGTGATGCTCAAGGGCGCGGTCGAAAGTACCGTTAAGGAGGGAAGTTAATGCGCGAGATTCTTCATCTGGCCAGCCAGCGCCGCGAGGAACTGGTGGATATCACCGCGCGGGTAGCCGCTATCGTCAAGGCCAGCGGCGTGCGCCAAGGTCTGGTGGCGGTCTACGCCCAGGGCGCGACCGCCGCGCTCATGATCCAGGAAAACTGGGACGAGAGCGTGCAGACCGACGTCATCGACCTGCTGCGCAAGCTGATCCCGCGCGGGGTCTGGCTGCACGACCAGCAGGACGGCAACGGCGATTCCCATCTCAAGGCCGGTCTGGTCGGACCGTCGGAAACCATCCCGGTCATCGACGGCGAACTGGGCCTGTCGCGCTGGCAGAACATCTTCTTCTGCGAGTTCGACGGCCCGCGCCGGGACCGCCGGGTGATCTGCACCGTGCTGGCGGATGGCGCGGGTTGAACGCCGGGCGCGGCTCAGTCCGCCAGCGCCGCCTGAATCCGCGCCGCCAACGCTTTCAATTCCTCGGGCCTGGCGGGCGCGCGCCCATGGGCGCCGGCGCGTTGCCCCTCTTGCATCGGCACGATATGAACGTGATAGTGAGGCACGGTCTGGCCAGCGGCGGCGCCGTTGAACTGGCCGATGCGGATGCCGTCGGGCGCCAGCGCCTTTTGCACCGCGCGGGCGACGCGCTGGACGGTCACGGCCACCGCCAGCAGATCAGTTTCGGCGATTTCCAGCAGATTGGGCGTGTGCGCCTTGGAAATCACCAGCGTATGACCCGGACCGGCCGGCTGAATATCCATGAAGGTCAGCGTGCGCTCGTCCTCGTGGACCTTGACCGCCGGGATTTCGCCCCGGACGATCTTGCAGAAAATGCACTGGGCGGATTCGGACATGATGACGAACTCCCTGAGTGGTAAGAAGGGATCAGCGTTAGCGTTCGACCGTGCGGATTTCCATGCGCAGTTCTTCCTTGCCATTCTTCTCCTGCATGATGCGCACCAGCAGATATTGCAGTTCGGGGGCAACCCAGAACGTGGTCATCCGGGTCTTGCCGGGCGTGTATTGGTTGATCAGCACGGTGTTCAGCTTGCCGAGGGGAGTGTTCAGGGTTTCCTGGCCCTGGTTGCGAATCTGGTAGGTTTTGATCTCGGTCTTGTCCACTAGGCTGTACTGGCCGGGTACCTGACCGCGCTGCAAATCCGCCATCACCACCAGTTGCAGGCTGAGCGGATCCACCACGCCGGGTGCAAGCGGCAGGGTCGCCTGGTCCGTATTGTAGCGGGCCTGAACCTGACCGGCGGGCCAATCGAAACGCAGTTGCATGTGATCGGATTTCCGGCCGGTATCCAGCAGCCGTTCATATTGGCTAGGCTGGATCGCGCCATCACGGATTTCGCCGCTGACCTGCTCGTGAATGCGACCGGACGCCAGCAGCGCCACCAGACCGTTGGGACGGACATCGGACGTCATCTGGTAGGCGCCCGGCCTGGTGGCGGCCAAGGTGACAATCGCCTCGCCGATTGCAAAACCGGAGGCGTACACCTCGTAATGGGCCTGGTAGGGAGGGACGGGCAAGCCATCAGCGGCGGTCGCCAGCGGACCCGGCGTCAATGCGCTGGCGAGCGCGACAGCGCGGCAAAGAGATTTCATGCGGCGGTTCGTCCTCGCCGGCGCGGGGCCGGCCAACGCTTCAGGGAGCAACGACGCGCATGATAGAACATTCCAGGCGGCGGGGGGCAACAAGCCAGCCTGGCTGGGGATGGATTCAGGCTTGCAGTTGAGCGAGCTGGCCGCGGCGTTCTCGGAGCAGCGTTTCGTAGGCGCGGCTGAGTGCGTGTTCGTAGGCGCAATCGCCCTGCTCGCCCATCTCGTTCAGGCGCGTCTCGAAAAAGGCGATTTCCTGACGCAGATAGTCCACGGTCCGGTAATCGGCCAAGAGATGGCCACGATTGAGGTAGCGGGGCGCGCCGAGTGCAAGATTCGGGTACATGGGTCTGTTCTCCTTGGTTCTCTATTTTCCCATGCTGGAGAGTAGGCCGGGCCGGTGAATGTTGCATGACGCCCGCGTTAAAATCGTGTGTCACCCGGTTTTGAAGCGCATGGACAAGTCCACGGCGCGCACGTCCTTGGTCAAGCCGCCAATGGAAATGTAATCCACGCCGGTTTCGGCGATGTTGCGCACGGTATCGAAGTTGACGTTGCCGGAGGCTTCCAGCTTGACTTGTCGGTTAGTGATGCTCACAGCCTCGGCCATGGTCGCCAAATCGAAATTGTCCAGCATCACGATGTCGGGCCGGGCGGCCAGCGCTTCTTCCAACTCGGCCAGATTCTCCACTTCCACCTCGACCGTAACGCCGGGATGCAGGCGGCGGGCCGTGGCGATGGCGTTAGTGATCGAGCCGGCGGCCATGATGTGGTTTTCCTTGATCAGCACGGCGTCGAACAGTCCGATGCGGTGATTTTGGCAGCCGCCGCAACGCACCGCGTACTTCTGCGCCAGCCGCAGGCCGGGCAGGGTCTTGCGGGTGTCGAGAATCGTCGCGCCGGTGCCGGCCACGGCATCGGCATAACGGCGGGCCAGCGTGGCGGTGCCGGACAGGGCTTGCAGGAAATTCAGCGCGGTGCGCTCGCCGGTCAGCATGGCGCGGGCTGGACCGCGCAGCGTGCAGAGCCATTGGTCGGGTTCGACCCGGTCGCCGTCGGTCGCCCGCCACTCGATGTGGATGCGTGGGTCCAGTTGGCGGAACACGGCGTCGAACCAGGCGGTTCCACATAGCACGGCGTCCTCGCGGCTGACGACGGTGGCTTCAGCCTGGGCGGATTCGGGAATCAGGGCGGCGGTCAGATCGCCGCCGCCGACATCCTCGGCCAGCGCCAGGGCAACGGTGGGATTGGGATCGGGCAGGGTCATGGCGGTTCCTCGGCATGGGGCTACGGGCGGCCAATATACACGCACGCGCATCGCGCCGTAATCAGGCCGGCGCGCGGTCCATGGTGGATCACGAATCGCCAGCCTCGGTGCATGGCCTCTAAAAATCCAGCGGACTTTTCGCTTCCTTCAGGGTAATGCTCCGCACCGTGTGGGTATAAATCATCGTGGTGCGCACGTCGCTGTGCCCCAGCAATTCCTGAATGGTGCGAATATCGTAGTTGGCTTGCAGCAAGTGACTGGCGAAGCTGTGGCGAAAGGTGTGCGCGGAGGCCCGCTTGGGAATCCGGGTTCTCCGCACCGCCTCCTTGATCGCCTTTTGCACCAGGGTCTCGTGCAAATGAGCGCGCCGACGCTCGTCGGTATCGGGCACGCGGGTCAGCGTCATGGCCGGGAACAACCACTGCCACGCCAGTTCCTGAGCGGCCCGCGGGTATTTCTCCCCCAGCGCGGCGGGTAAAAAGGTCCCGGCGTAGCCGGCGGCCAAGTCCGCCTCATGCCCCTGCGCGACGCGGTCCAGTTGTGCTTGCAGTTCGGGGGCCAGCGCCTCCGGCAACGGCACCGTGCGATCCTTTTGCCCTTTGCCGTCGTGTACGGTCAACACCCGCATCGCAAAGTTCAAGTCCTGCACCCGCAGCTTCAAACACTCGAACAGTCGCAAGCCACATCCATACAGTAACTTCACCACCAATGCGTAGGGTTCATCGAGTCGGGCGATGACGCGGTCCACTTCCTCCCGCGACAACACCACCGGGATATAAGGCTTCCGCTTGGCGCGCACCACGCCCTCGACTTTGCCAAAGTCCTTTTCGAGTACGTGCCTGAATAAAAACAGCAAGGCATTGAACGCCTGGTTCTGGCTGGATGCCGCGATCTTTTTGGTCACCGCCAGAAAAGTTAAAAACCCCTTAACATCGTCCATTGACACCAGCCGTGGGTCTTTGCTTTGGGTAAAGGTTTGAAATTTTTGCGTCCAGATTTTGTAGGCATCCAAGGTCTTGGGGGAATAATGCCGGACCTTGATCGCCGAGGTCAGTCCGTCGTAGACCCACACCCAACTGGCCCCGGTCAATTTGAGCTCAGCCGAATCGGTTTTGTCATTGTGGGAAGGCGTTTGGACTGGGTTCGCAGGCACGCCCGGCGCCCTAACGATGACTTTCTTTTCTTGCGGGACAGGCGGTGGCATATAGCGCTCCTACACAGGTTGTGGAATTTCCCCTCCTTGGACAAGGAGGGGTGGCGCGTAGCGCCGGGGTGGTACGAAGCGGCGATTCCACAAATCAAATAGGAGCGCTATAGCAGGGGAAGCGTTTCGAGTCTCGATACCCTGTGGGGTGGCAATCTCCTGCGGAGAAGGCGGTCCGGCTGCGGATGGTGAGGCTATCTCCCAATAAAGTATCACGGCGTGCCCGGCCTGTTGGCACAGAGATTCCGGCTGGTGCTTGGCCCGCAATTTTTCCTGAAAAGCAGGCAACCCCAGGCGATCCGTCGGTGAGAAGCTATACTTGTGACAGAAGTCGAGGTAGTAGCGCAGCCACTTGTGATAGTGAGGACGCTGCCCGGTCATCACGTTCCGCTGCGTCAACCGCGCCTCGTAGCGCCGAGCGAGTTCCGGGGGGACGGCGAGCATGTCGGGATTTCCAGGGTTGCAAGGCTTACGATGAATGATATACTGCTGATAAAGGCTAGCAAGATCAAAGAATTCTTGTCAACCTTAGTGGATTGTTGTAGATAGGCGGAAACTGCATAATCACTTGTTGTCGCGGACGCTTCGCGCCCGCGACAACGGGGCGGCGGATGAGCATCCGCTGCTTGTTTGGCGCTTCGCGCCGCACAACCAGCGGATCAAGCCGACATCGGCCGTCAAAGCCTTCGGCTTTTCCGCCCTCGCGGCTTATCCGCCGCCCCGTTA
>JBATNZ010000170.1:0-2368 GCA_049290615.1 Candidatus Contendibacter sp. | reverse complement strand
GTCGGCAGTTCCATCGCCGAACGCAAGGCCCAGTACGTCAGGGAGGAAGATTTCCTGATCGCCGAAATCCGGCGTAACCAGCAGTTCATCCGCGAAGCCGACGCCGAGAATCGCCAGCTTTACGCGGAAATCGCCCGGCTGGACCGCGAATCGCGGCGGCTGGCGCAGGAATACCGGGCGGGCAAAGCCTCCCGCGACGCCATGACCCGACAGAAGAGCAGCCTGGAAAAACAGTTGGCCAAGGCCAAGCAGATCAATTCGCTGACCGAAAAGCAACTGGCCGACGCCAACGAGGTCTACAACGAAAGCAAGCAGAAACGGGGACCGCGGGACCAGTACACCCAGCAACTCGAATCCAACGTGGTCCAACTGAAGGAAACCCGCCAGAAATCCAGCCAGAACGTAGCCAGCCTGCAGAAGATGTACGACAGCACGTCCATCTAGCGCGGCGATCGGCGTGGTTCCCCGCCCGCCTCGGCGCGGACATTCGGAAACGAGAGGTTTGAAATCATGTGGACTTTACGTATTGCCGGTGCTGTCCTGAGCGTGCTCGCTTTGGGCGGTTGCACCACCGATCCGACCAACGACCCACGTTCCGGCGGCTTCTTCGGCGGCGTGCATGGCCTGGCGGCCGGCGATTACGACGCGCGCCAGCAAATCTTGCAAGGACAGCGCGACGACAGCCTGAACCAGCTTCGCGCCCTGCGGGAAGAGGGCGCGTCGCTGGAAACCGAGCGGCAAATGAAAGCCGGCGAGGTTGCCGCGCAGCGCCGCCAACTCGCCGCGCTCAAGGCCCGCAATCGGGAACTGGCCGGGCGCATTAACCAATTGCAGCGCTCCAAATCCGCCACCGAACAGCGCACCGCCGAACTGCGCCGCCAGCAGCAGCAACTGACTCGCAATATCGAGGAGTTCGAGACCCAACTCGACCGCGGCCAGCTCACCGCCGTCCAGGCCGACTCCAAGCGGCTCAGCCTGGAGCGGCAGTACGACGCCATCAAGGGTCTGTAATGAGTCGGGCATGAGGCGCGGGGCGCGGCATGAACGGCGGTTTCCGGGTGGCGGTGCTGCTGCTGGCGGCGTGGTGCGCCACGGCGCCAGCGATCGCTCAGGACAGCGAACGGAGCCGCTATTACATCCAGCAGATGATCGAATTGGCGGCCAGCAACGACGAGGCCGGGGTGACCGCGATGCAGCGGATGCTCGAGCAGGAACCGCGACCGACCCCGCGCGACCCCGCGGCGGCGCGCGCGGCGCTACAACGGGGGCAGGCGGCCCTGCGGGCGGAGGATCTGAACGCGGCGCTGGCCGCGTTCCAGCAGGCCAGCCAGGACGATCCCGGCAGCGCCGACGCCGTCAACCATCTGGGGCTGGTCCAGCGCAAGCTTGACCGGCTCCCGGACGCGGAGCGCGATCTCCAGCGGGCGCTGGCCCTGGAGCCCACCCGGGCGGGCGCCTGGTTCCAACTCGCCCAGATTTACGGGCTGACCGAAGACGTCCGGCGCGCGCGTGGCGCGCTGGCCAATACCTACCGTTTCGCCCAGAACCCGATGCGGGCTGAGGAAATTCTGCGCAACATCGCCGAAAGCGAGGTGTCCGACACCCTGCGTAACGCGGCCCTGGAAACTCTGCGCCTGTATCAGTTGCCGGTGGAGGCGGTCATCGTGCCGCCAATGCCGGCCAATCCCGGCATCGTGCCGTTGAAAACTCCGCCGGGTTCCACCCCGCGCGCCATGAACCCGGCCCGCCCATGAATCGCCTCGCCACGCTGGCGCTGCTGGCGCTGCTGGCCGGCGCGCTGCCCGCCAGCGCCGGCCAGTACGAAACCCTCGACTACCATGTCCAGCGGATGATTGCCCAGGCGGTCGCCAACGACGAAGCCGGGGTGCAGGCCCTTCGGGAGCAACTGGACAATCTGCGCCGGCCGGAAGCGGGCGACGCGGCCCAGGCCCAGCCCTTGCGCCAGCAGGGATTGGAGCATCTGAACGGTGACCAGCCGAAAGAAGCGCTGGCGGCGTTCCGGCAGGCGTTCATTACCGATCCCGCCGATCCGGAAATCGCCGGCCAGCTCGGCCTGAGTTATCTGCGGCTGCGCCGCCTCAAGGAAGCAGAGCGGTTGCTGATCTACGCCTTGGCCCTGGCGCCGGCCCGGTCCACCCCCTGGCTGTACTTGGGGCAAGTGTACGGTCAAAGCGGCGATGCCACCCGCGCCGCCGGCGCGTTCGCCAACGCCTACCGCTTCGCTCAGGACCGGCCGCAAATGGCCGCGCAGTTGCGACAACTGGCCACGACCGACCCGGCGGATACCGTCCGCGCGGGCGCCCGGCGTGCGTTGCAGTCGGCGCAACCCGCGCCCGCCGCTGATCTT
>JBATNZ010000169.1:0-4056 GCA_049290615.1 Candidatus Contendibacter sp. | reverse complement strand
CACAACGAGCTGTGATCACCAACTAAGAGGCTGTACAAGAACCCCTCGCCCGCAAGCGGGAGAGGGGCAGGGGTGAGGGTTTCTTTTCAAAGGGTTAGCTCACGAGAGGCTGTACAAAAACGCCTCTAAGAGGCTGTACAAAAACTGACCCATTGATTTTGTTAGCCAGCTTGCCGGAGATATAGCTCGCCAAACTTGCCAAAATCGCCGGCAAGCGGGCTCAAAAACCAGCAGTGCTTCGATTTTAAAAGAGGGGTTTTTGTACAGCCTCTAAGCATCACAGAAAAATTTACACGAGGCATTTTCCAGCCATGCCCGCCTGGCCGTGGCGCGTTGAGATGAAGCACCGTCCGCATAAGGAAGAGCCGCCATGCCCGAACCCAAGCCGCTGCATGATTTGCCCACGCTCGATGATAAGCTGAATTGGAATTCCGAACTCGAACGGCTGAGCGAGCGTATCCAACATTGTCAACCGCCCCATGTGTTGGGAATACATGGCGACTGGGGCAGCGGCAAGACCAGTTTCATGCGGCAACTGCAATGCCGGTTGGGCGGGGAACCGCCCCGCGAGGATGGCTCGGTTTCTTGCCCCAATGGTTTCGCACTGTCGCCGGCCCAGAAAATTCTCCAAGACACGATTGCCACGATTTGGTTCGATGCCTGGCGCTACCAACACGAGCCGGCCCCGGTGGTGGCGCTGCTCCAGGAGATGCGACGGCAGATGGCGGGGTTACCCGTCGTCGTGGAGAAGTTTAAGAAGTTCGGAACCATCGCGTTGCGCTACACGCTCAACAGTCTTTCGGATGTGGGGAAAGCGATTGGTTTTGAAGGCTTGCCGAGCGCCGAGAAGATCGAAAAACTCGGCGAACGCTGGGAAAAAGAACATCTTGCCGAAAGCTTGCCGACCGATTCCATCCGCGGCCGCCTGCATGAAACCATCAAGTGTCTGTTGCCGGACGAAGCTGCCCGCGTCGTCGTCTTCATCGACGACCTCGACCGCTGCAACCCCAAGGCGGCGTTTCGGCTGCTGGAAGGATTGAAGATTTACCTCAGCATTCCCAACTGCGTGTTCGTACTGGGCATGAACGAGCGCATCCTGGTCGATGCCATCCGCGAGGAGGTTTCCGCGCCCAAGGAAACATCAGTTGACGAACTCAGGCTGCGGGCCAGTCACTACCTGGAAAAAATCTGCACGGATATTCACCGATTGCCCTTGCCGCCGGCACCGGCTCAACTACTGACCGCCTGGCTTGGAGGCATGGGGCAACAGCAAGCCCTGGTGGCGGCGATAGAGAAGATTCGCTGCCTGCCGCCCAACCCCCGGCGCCTGAAAGCATTGGCCAATCAGTGGGCGCGCTTTGCCGGTTACGTGGCTTTTCCCACGGAAGACCAGCAACGAAACATTTGGGCCGTGCGCGTGTTGGTTGTGGCCTACATCCACCAGTTTCACCGCGATCTTTGGGAACGCTGGCATTTCAACCCGGAATTCTGGAACGAGATCAAGGCGTGGTGCATGGGCGAGCGGGAAAAGCCCAGTTCGGAAAGCTCTCAGGGCGTCCCGGCGGAAAGAACCGCGTTGCGTGGGCCGGATTGGACGGGCGCGCTCAAGTTGATCGACAAGGTGGAAAGCTGGGACACCGAAAGCCGGCCGATCTGGAAGCTCGGCTTCGTCAACCCCGGCGACATCGAAATCTTCTGGATCAGCTCGTTGATACGGGAACATGCCGACCTCCTGGTTGCCGATGATTTCATCCCGCTGTTGAAAGGGCCAGGAGCCGCTTTATGAACCACCCGGTACCAACTCGCTCGCTCGGATTGTGGGACGATCTGAGCCTGCGCCCCTATCTGGGCGAAATCAGAAGACGGCATGGCATCGTCGAAATTCTCGCGTTGCCGTCCATGCGCGACCTGCCACCGGTGCGCATCGAAACCCTGTTCGTGCCGCCGCTGCTAGCCGAAATCCCGGTCAGCGCGGACAGCGACCCGAAGCAGTGGCCCCAAGGTCAAAATTTGTTCGCGGCGCTGGAACGGAATCTTCGCCTGGTAGTGCTGGGCGACCCCGGCAGCGGCAAGACCACGCTCGCCAACTGGCTGGCTTGGCGGCTGTCGGCTGGCCTGACCGCGCCGCTGCCGACGGTGTTGGAAGACCGCGTGCCGCTGCCCTGCGTGTTGCGGGAGATGAAGGCGGAAGTGTTCGCGGCTGAAACCGCGCTGTCCGATCTGGCGGAAAGCGTTGCCCGGCACTTGCTGGGAGACAAGGCCGATACCGCGCTGCTCGCCAGCCTGCGCGCGCGAGTGGCGGCGGGAAGCTATGTGCTGATTCTGGACGGCGTGGATGAAATCCCAGTGTCGTATCGCAAAACTGTGGCAGACTGGGTGCGGTATGCCGCCGCCCAACAAGCTTGCGTGCTGGCGACCTCGCGCATGGTTGGTTACGAAGATAAACCGGTTGATCGAGATGAAGTAGCGCTACCTTCAGAGTTCTTTCGGCGAAAAGAAGAAGACTATTACAGGCTCACCTATAAATACGAAACTCTCTTTCCTCGGAAAGAAATCGATAATGGTTTCATAGCCATTTCCAAAATTTATAACGAAATCAACGAAAAATCCGCTATAAGCAAACTGATTTGGGCACGGTGTCGTTACCTGATACCTTTCGACCCTGACCGCGTCGCCGCCTTTGCCGAAAACTGGTATCGCCAGCGTTGTGGCACGGAGCACGAGGCGCGAGAAAAGACGGCTGATTTGTTAGCCGCGCTGAATCGTTCGGAAGTCACCCAACGACTCGCCCGCACGCCCAACCTGCTCGCGTTGATGGCCATCGTCCACCGGGAGCGCGCCCACCTGCCGGATGGCAAGGCATTGCTCTACGATGAAATTGCCAACGCCTACATCAACACTATCGACAGCCAGCGCAAGATCGAGCCGGGTGATGCTCTGGCTCCTTTCGGGTGGAAAGAGCGTAAAACCTGGCTGGCGCGAGTCGGCTTCGAGATGCAGCGACGCCGGGGCGCCAAAACCAAAAAGGAAGACGGTAACGCTGGCGTACTGGCCAGCGAGATCGATGTATTGGCCTGGTTAACCGACGCGATGCGGTCTTCCAGCGTCGCCCAACCGGAGCAAACCGCTGGCGCCTATCTGGGCTGGGTGGCGCGGCGTAGCGGTTTGTTACTGCCGCGCGGGGAAGGATGCCATGCCTTTGTTCATCTGAGTTTCCAGGAATATTTCTGCGCCTGCTTTTTGGCCGACCGCATCGTCAGTCCGGCTTTCGTCAAGAAGGGCAAGAGCAGCGATGGTTCGGTCAATCGGGATTTATTGCGCCAGTGGAGCGGCAAGCCGGTCTGGCGCGAGACGCTGGTGTTTCTGTTCGAGTTGCTTTCCGCCGAGCGCGACGCGGACTGGATGGATGATCTGGCGGATATTCTGTTCGGGTCGGAGCAAGGTGCCGATTTGGACAAAGACCGTGCAGCCTTGGCGGCGCGTGCGCTGGCGGATCGGCATGTGCGCTTGGGGCAGGCTTGGGAGGAGTTACTGGTGGATCTTTGCAGCGATTGGAGGATACGCTTTTGGCCACTTGATGACGTGGTATTGCCCTTGCTTGTTGAAGCGGGCTATGCCGCTATCGTCGAGGGGCCGCTGAAGGCAATTCAGCACAAAGCCAGATTGCGCGTGCTGATTGCGAATGACAGCACGATTACCGATGTGAGCCCGCTGGCGGAGCTGAGCGCCTTGCGGTCGCTTGACCTCACCGGCACGCGGGTTTCGGACCTGAGCCGGCTGGCGGAGCTGAGCGCCTTGCGGTCGCTTGACCTCACCGACACGCGGGTTTCGGACCTGAGCCGGCTGGCGGAGCTGAGCGCCTTGCGGTCGCTTAACCTCAACGGCACGGGGGTTGCCGATGTGAAGCCACTGGCGGGACTGACCGCCTTGCGGTGGCTTGACCTCAACGGCACGCGGGTGGCGGACGTGAGCCCGCTGGCGGGGCTGAGCGCCTTGCGGTGGCTTGACCTCAACGGCACGCGGGTGGCGGACCTGAGCCCGCTGGCGGGGCTGAGC
>JBATNZ010000168.1:0-16102 GCA_049290615.1 Candidatus Contendibacter sp. | reverse complement strand
GATCCGCTGGCCTTCCCGCGTGCCGTAGACCACCCGCGGCACCGTAAAGTCGCCGAAAATCGATTGATACGGCCGGCTGTGGAGTTCGGGCAACCGCTTCACCACCCGCCCGTCGGCCAGCCTCAGCGTCTCGCCGCAGTCACCGTCGCCGGCCAGAACGAAATAGGCCGCTTGCAGGTCGTGACCCAATCCGGTAGGAACGGTTCGCGAACCGCCCCTACTTTACCGCCGGGGCCGATGCGTCGGCCGGCTCGGTCAGGGCAATATCCACGCCGCCGCCGCCCAAGGTCAGCTCAAGGCCATACTGCACGTTCTGCAGGTACAGCATGACGCCCTTTTCGTTGCGCAACACGGCGTTGCCGCCGCCCTGAACCACGGTGAACCCGCCCTCGACCACGATATAGCGTCCGGGGAAATCGGCCAGTTCCCGCAGGCGGTAAACCTGGCCAAGCGCGTCAACCTTGGTAATCCCCAGCGTCGCCACCTTGATCCCCGACACCGCGAACGGATACTTACGCCCCTGGAATTCCAACGCGCCCTGCCCCTGACTAAAGCCGAACAACAGCCCGAACGAGGTGCTGGAAAAGGCCAGGCGGGCGTCTGGCTGCCGATCCTGGGCCAGCGCCGCGCCCGTTCCGACCACTAGAAACGCCATCAACATCATCCGCGCCAATCGCATTGCCTTTTCTCCCACGCCGGAAATTCATGCCGCCGGAATCAAATGCCGGGACCATTCATACTGGTTCAGCAACATCTTCTCCAGTTCGCGGGTGAGATCCACCTTCGAGCCACCCGTCTTGCCGCTGCGCGAACAGCTATCCAATGGCCAGACCCCCACCTTCTCGTCGAGGTTGACTTCCTTCCACTTGGGATGGCCCGTCTGTCGGAGCGTACCGAGGTTGGCGCGGATGGCCTGGCCCAACGTCGCCAATTGCTGACAACGCTGGACGAAATAAGGATTCTGCTTGCCGGAAAAATCGAAACTCATCAACACCGCCTTGACCGCAATCGTCGGCACGTCGCCGCTCAGCCATTCGTAATCAGCCTGGCCGATCCGGGCCGGCTGGTATTCGCGCAGCATGCGCGGATCGTCCAGCGGCACGAAGTGGATATTCGCCAGCATGGGCGCGAACTCCGGCTTGGTGATCAGATTGCCAACCTTGGTGAACAGACTAACCGGCTTGCCCGCCACGTAGAACGTGGCGTCGGCCTCGCCCTTGAGCACGGCGGTCACCCCTTGCAACGGCGGCAGATTCAGCAACTCGGCCGGCTTGACCCCGGTGATCTGCAACAAATTCATCGCGGTCAACCAGGTGCCGCTACCCTGCTCGCCCACCACCACCCGCTTGCCCTGCAGGTCATTGAACGATGCAATGGACTTGTTGGCGAACAGATGCACCTCCTCGTTGTAAAACGGGAAGATCAGCCGCAGCCGGCTGGCGACCTGGCGCATTTCGGGGTTCTCGGAGCGGCTGAGAAAGCCCAGCACGTCCGACTGCACGATGCCGAAGGTGGCGTTTTCCTTACTGTTAATACGCTTGATATTGTCCACCGACCCCTGGGAATCCTTGACCAGGATGTCCAGGCCAGCGGTCTTGGCGACCCCGGCGATGTCGTTGCCAAACTTAATGTAAGTACCGGTCTGGGAACCGGTAACCATGCCAATCTGTTTGGCGTTGGTGTCGTCGGCGCGCGCCGACGTCAGCCCGCACCACATCAACAACAGCAGGCCGCTCATTAGCAGACGGTTCATGAAGATGCTCCTCGCAATGCATCACGATGCAGTGGAATAAGTTCGCGTCCGATGGCTGCGGCGTTCAAGGCGACGGCTTTGGCCGGCGCAACCCTTTCTCCAGTTCCTGCTGGGTTGGATCGAACTGCGATTTCAGTTCTTCCTCCAGACTACGACCGGAACCCGGCCGGCCGGGCGGAACCGACGACGGCAACTTCGGTGGAATCCTGGGAACCGGCGCAACGGCCGGTGGTGGGGGCGCGGGTGGTTGAACCGGCGCGACCGGCGCGGAGACCGGTATCTGGGGCATCCGCTCGGGCGCGGCGGGTTCCGGCGCGGGTATCGGCTCCGGCGCGGGTATCGGCTCCGGCGCGGGTTTCGGTTCCGGCGCGGGTTTCGGCTCCGGCGCGCGGTGGGCGCTGACCGGAGCGTCCGACGACGGCGCAACCGTGGATTCTATGGGGCGATTACCGGTGTGGCTGAACCACCACCACCCTCCCAATGCCGCCAGCACCGCCAGAGCCGCCAGCAGGATCAATCCGATCGGCAATCCGGAACTTTCCCCGCGCCGTTCTCCGCCGGACGGCTCGGGGGGAACAGGCGGCGGTTCCGAAACTGGCGCCAGCCGGCGCGGCGGCGCTGTAATGATCGAGGGTTCCTCGACCGGACCCGGCGCGGGAGACGGTGGCGGCACGGGTGTTGTCGGTGGCGCGACCGGTGGCTGGCCATCACCCCTGGTGGACGAAATCAGACGCCCCGGCGCCGTGCGTGTCGGATCGGCTACGGGAGGACGCTCAGTGCCTTTACCCTCGCTTTGCAGGGGGGATAGAGGTAGGGGGGGAGCTGCGGACGGCTGCGCGCGCCCCGCCGCCAACTGGGTCGGCGCCTCTGGCGGCGAATGCGGTCCCCGCAGTCGGTGTCCTACTACCTGGGTCGGTGCGTTGCCAGGGTTCATCGCTTGCGGATCGGCGCCAATTTCGGGAATCGCCATGTCCGGGATGGGCAAATCCACGTTGCCTATCTCCGGCAACAACATCGGCTCGACCGCTGGCATGGCGCTTGTTTTCGGTTCCAGGCGCGGCTTCTGGGCCGCGTCAACCCGCGTGCCGCCGACCACTCGCCGCTCGCCGCTGGCGCTGCCTTGCTCGAGTTCCAGCTCCAGCGGCCAGACGAAAGTCACGGTGGCGGTATCCGCCAGCCCCTGACCGCGCACCGCCAGCGTGTACGGCATGTTTTCCAGTTGGAACGCCAGATCGGGATGGACCACGAACTTCAGCGCATCCCCGCTGTACCAGGCCTCCTCGGGTTGCAGCCAGCATTCCGCGCCCTGCCAGCCATCCGAACTGAGTTGGTTGGCGGCGAAACCGTGGCGGCTCAGGGCGAATTCAAAGGTTTCCAGGCTGCGCGGCAACCCGTTGAGGGTGACGATGGCGTGTCCCAGCGGGCGGGCTGGATCTTCCGAAACGCGAACCGATAGGGCGGACATCCAGCCTACTCCAGAAGTTTTTCGTTGGTTTGATTGTAAGCGAAGCGCGGAGGCGCGGCTCGAAATCCCGCTCAAGCGGCTGGCCGCAACCGCGCCAGCAACTCGCTCAACCGACGGCCGGTGGTTGGCGGCCAAGTCCACCGCCGCGCCATCGCGGCAGTCAGCTTCGGTATCTTCTTCAACTTCACTTCATCCTTCCAAATTTCGGGGGAAGCTCACTTCAAGTAGCTAACCGGTGTTCGCTCAATTGCTGTTCGTAACGGATCGCCGCTTCGACATCGGCGACCGGTAGCTTGCGGTGATGGTCTCAGTATAGCGCTCCTGGTGTGGGACAGAGCCGAAGTCGCGCGATTGGGCCGAAGCAATGGTGGGAATCCTTACCATCAGGGCTACAATGCTGAAACCGTACTTGGAACCCGCCTGCGCCTGCCATGCCGTATCTCGAATGGACGAACAAATCCAAAGCCCTCGCCGACGTGGCCGACGTGCCCTATCACCTGCTGCGCTTCGAGCGCGGCTACGGCGATCCTGACGCCGACAATCTGCTGATTCGGGGCGATAACCTGCTGGCGCTCAAGGCGCTGCTGCCGTTTTATCGGGGCCGGGCGAAGTGTATCTACATCGACCCGCCCTACAACACCCAATCCGCGTTCGAGCATTACGACGACAAACTGGAGCATTCTCAATGGCTATCGCTGATGTATCCGCGCTTGGTGCTGTTGCGGGAGTTGCTGGCGGAGGACGGGAGTTGAAGTGGACCCCATGGTCAAGACAGAACTGGGGTGGGCTAAGGTTCAGCTTGCTAAGCACATCATGCAATGCTTGTCAATGCGTAAGTTCTAATTTCCTTGGTATATTGGGTTTGGCGAACCGTATCAAACCAACGGTCCAGTTGAGCGGCGTTCAAAAAACTTTCTAGCAATGTGCGTACCATTACCGCGACAGGTCGGTTCTGGATAAACTGCTCCAAGACTTCGCTAAACATAGGAATACCTCAAGATATTTCAAAAATTATGTTATTATACAAGAAATTATCAAGGACCTTAAGAGGGCTGCTATAGGCCACATGAAAGGCGGCGTCGAAATAAGAGAAAGCAATCCGTACACGGTAGTCGTTCGCCTTTCTTGCGGTTATTGACCGCCAAGAGGCCGCCTTATCCCTTCACGCAAATCCCAGGAACACCGCCAGCGCCCGATTCACGGCCACCAAGGTTTTATCGTCCATCCGTCCGAAGGCGTCGCCCACCTTCACACGCGGCACGGTCATGGCCTTGTCCACCATGACCTGCGAAAGCTTTTTCAGACCGTTTTCCGTGTCGGGTTCCACATCGATGCGAAACAACGGGGTATTCCGAAGCTCGCCGGTCACCGGCAGCACGGTAACCGAGGGATGCTCGGCAAACAGATTGGATTGGATGACCAGCGCGGGACGGGGCTTGCCATAGTCGCCTTGCAAAGCCACCGTCACCAGATCGCCCCGCCTCATGTCCAGCCATCCATATCGGAAACCGCCTCAATCCAGTCCAGCATTTCCCGTTCGCGGGGATCATCGCGCAGCGACAGCGACTGCCGGCGGCATTCCTCGGCAAAACCGGGGCGGTGAATATCCGGCACCCAGATTTGCACCGGCCGCAAGCCGGCGGCCCGTAGACCATCACGGTGGCGCTTTACCCGCTCGGTATTCTTCATGCGCATGATCGACCTCCAACCAGATTACATGTAACACTATACTCCCGATCAAAGCCCTGTGCCCGCAACGTGAGCCAATGATCTTTCAGAAATTAATCGGGTATTTTTCCCCTCCTTGGATAAGGAGGGGTGGCGCGAAGCGCCGGGGTGGTTTGATCCCGGCGGTGGCTACTTGATTATTTTGTTGAAGATCATTAGCCCATCGTTCAACAGGAAACCTCGGTACCCACTGCAATTCAACGATGACGGGGCGATCCGACCGCCCTCTTGCGTTTTTTGGCACAGCCAGCTCACAACCCCGCCTGATCCAGCCAGGCGGTCAGACATTGCCGGCCCCGCGCCTCGGCGGCGGCGGCATGACAGGCGGTGGCGGCCCGCAGCGCCGGCACGCTCAAGCCAGGGGTCTGGGCAATTTCGCCGGCGTGGCCGATGAACCAGCGTTCCAGGCCCCGCGCGGTGGTTTCGAGATGGAACTGCAAACCCAGGGCGCGCTGTCCCCAAGCGAACGCCTGATGCGGATAGACCTCGGTCGAGGCCAGCAGCACGGCATCCGCCGGCAGATCGAAGGTGTCGCCGTGCCAGTGCAGCACCGGCGTACCATCGGCCAGCGCCGCCAGCGGGCTGTCGCGGCCAGCGTCGGTCAGCGTCAGCGGCCCCCAGCCAATCTCCTTGCGGCCACCCGGATAGACCGCTCCCCCCAGCGCTTGGGCCAGCAACTGACAGCCCAGACAGATGCCCAGCACCGGCCGGCCCGCGTCCAGCCGCGCCCGCAGCAACGCCAACTCGTCGCGAATGAACGGATATGCCTCGTCCTCGTAGACGCCGATGGGACCGCCCAGCACCACCAGCAGATCATCGGCCAGCGGGTCCAACAATGTCAGATCATCGTAACCGGCCTCACCATAGCGGATGGCATAACCGCGCTCGGCCAGCACCGGCGCAAAACCGCCGAGGTCTTCGAACGCAACGTGACGGAGGGCAAAAACGGTTTTCATAAACGCGAACTCCATGGGATCAAGGAAAAGGGCTGGCTTTCCATCCTACCCCGGATGATCCGGAAATAAACGCCCACCCGTTTGCATTGCGCGGATTGTCCACCCCCGTATAATTCCCGACTTCTTTCCCCGGTTATCGGCCCTCGCGCCATCTGGATGTTCATGCACGCCGCTCCAAATCTATTCTCCCGCCGTAAATACTGGGCCGCCCGGTTCGGCGTCGCGCCCTTCCTGCCGATGTCGCGCGCCGAAATGGACACACTCGGCTGGGATTGCTGCGACATCATCATCGTCACCGGCGACGCCTACGTGGACCATCCCAGCTTCGGCATGGCCATCGTCGGTCGGTTGCTGGAGGCGCAAGGTTTCCGGGTCGGCATCATTGCCCAACCCGATTGGACCGCCGCCGAACCGTTCAAAGCGCTGGGCCAACCGAAGCTGTTTTTTGGGATCGCGGCCGGCAACATGGATTCAATGGTCAACCGCTACACCGCCGACCGGCGGTTGCGCCACAACGACGCCTACACCCCCAACGACGAGGGCGGCAAGCGGCCGGACCGGGCGGTGATCGTCTACAGCCAGCGTTGCCGGGAAGCGTATCCCGACGCGCCCATCGTCATCGGCGGCATCGAGGCCAGCCTGCGCCGCATCGCCCATTACGACTACTGGTCCGACCGGGTGCGCCGTTCGATCCTGGTGGATGCCAAGGCCGATCTGCTGCTGTACGGCAACGCCGAGCGCGCCATCGTCGAAGTGGCCCACCGCGCCGCCGCCGGCGAGCATCCCAAAGCCATGCGCGACCTTCGCGGCACCGCTTTCATGACCAAAGATCTACCGGAGGGCTGGCTGGAAATCGACTCGACCGAACTCGACCAGCCGGGGCCGGTGGAAGCGCATCCCGATCCGTATGTGGTAACGACACTCCCCCACCCTAACCCTCCCCCGCCGGGGGGGAGGGAATCATCGACCCCTTCCCCCCTCGCGGGGGAAGGTCGGGATGGGGGGGCAAGCGGACCGGACATCTCAGCACCTGTTCTCCGCTTCCACCCGCGCGCCATCCGCCACGACCGCGCCAAAACCGTCATCCGCCTGCCGGCCTACGAGCAGGTCAAGGACGATCCGGTGTTGTACGCTCACGCCTCGCGGCTGCTGCATCTGGAAACCAATCCCGGCAACGCCCGCGCTCTGGTCCAACGCCACGGCGACCGCGACGTCTGGCTCAATCCGCCGCCGATTCCGCTGACCACCGCAGAACTCGACGCCGTGTTCGCTCTGCCCTACGCCCGCGTGCCGCACCCGAGCTACGGCAACGCCCGCATTCCGGCCTACGAGATGATCCGCTTCTCGGTCAACATCATGCGCGGCTGCTTCGGCGGCTGTACGTTCTGTTCGATCACCGAGCACGAGGGCCGCATCATTCAGTCCCGCTCGGAACCCTCGATCCTGCGCGAGATCGAGGAGATTCGCGACAAGACGCCTGGCTTCACCGGGGTGATTTCCGATCTCGGCGGGCCAACCGCCAACATGTACCGCATCGCCTGCAAGTCCAGCGAGATCGAGCGGAGTTGCCGCAAGCTGTCCTGCGTCTACCCGGACATCTGCCCGAACCTGAACACCGATCACTCGTCCCTGATCGGCCTGTACCGCAAGGCGCGCGAACTGCCGGGCGTGAAGAAAATCCTGATCGCTTCCGGAGTGCGCTACGACTTGGCGATTCGCGATCCGGCCTATGTCCGCGAACTGGTGACCCATCACGTTGGCGGCTATCTCAAAATCGCCCCAGAACACACCGAGGCTGGTCCGCTCGCCAAGATGATGAAACCCGGCCTGGGCGCTTATGACCGATTCAAGGAACTGTTCGAGAAATACTCGAAAGAAGCCGGCAAGGAGCAATACCTGATCCCCTACTTCATCGCCGCCCATCCCGGCACGACCGACGAGGACATGCTCAACCTCGCCCTGTGGTTGAAGCGCAACGGTTTCCGCGCCGACCAAGTGCAGGCGTTCCTGCCCAGTCCGATGGCGCTGGCCACCACCATGTACCACAGCGGCCGCAACCCGCTGAAAGGCATCCACCGCGACCGGGGCGAAACGGTGATTTCACCCAAGGGATTGAAGCAACGCCGGCTGCACAAGGCGTTTCTGCGCTATCACGATGCCGAAAACTGGCCGCTGTTGCGCGAGGCGCTCAAGCGCATGGGGCGCATGGATTTAATCGGCAACGGCAAGCGCCATCTGATTCCAAGCTGGCAACCCACCGGAACCGGGCTTGGCGGCGGCGAAGGAGCGCGCACCGGCCGCAAGCATGGGACGCAGACCTTTTTGACCCAGCACAACGGCCTGCCGCCGCGCGCCGATGCCATCCCCCTTTTGAAAAACGCGGGGAACCGGGGAGATTTATCCAAGCCGGCACTCGACCACCGGCCGGCGCGAGCCTTCACCCAAGGTAGCCCCTGCGGCGCTGGCAAACGGCGCGGTGGACGGTGAGGAGAGGAGTCATGGGAGATATGGAAGCCTTATTGAAACTGATGGCCCGGCTGCGCGATCCCGATAACGGCTGCCCGTGGGACCGGGAGCAGACCTACGCCACCATCGTGCCCCACACCATCGAGGAAGCCTACGAAGTCGCCGACGCCATCGCCCGCGAGGATTGGACGGAGCTGCGGTCGGAACTGGGCGATTTACTGTTTCAGGTCGTGTTTTACGCCCAGATCGCCCGCGAGGAAGGCCGCTTCAATTTCGCCGATGTGGCGGGTGGCATCGTCGAGAAAATGACCCGCCGCCATCCGCATGTGTTCGGTGATGAACGTTACGCCGACGCCGCCGAGCAAACCGCCGCCTGGGATCGGATCAAAGCCGCCGAGAAAACCGCACCACCGACCGGCGTGTTGGACGGCATCCCGCTGGCCCTGCCGGCGCTGACCCGGGCGGTCAAGTTGCAGAAAAAGGCCGCCAAGGTGGGATTCGACTGGGGCGCGGTGGAGCCGATCTTGGCCAAAATTCAGGAGGAAATCGCCGAAGTCCGCCACGAAATCGCCAGTGCCGCGCCGCCAGAGCGGCTGGCCGACGAACTGGGCGACGTGCTGTTCGCGGTCGCCAACCTGGCCCGCCACCTCAAGCTCGACCCCGAGGCGGCCCTGCGCGGCACCAATGCCAAATTTGAGCGCCGGTTCCGGCGCATCGAACACTGGCTGGCGGACGATGGCCGCGCGCCAGCGGACTCGACCCTGGCGGAAATGGATGCGCTGTGGGAGCGGGCCAAGCGCGAGGAGCGATCAGGGTCGGGGGGCGGCTGAAGAAAGCCCCGGTTATCCTCGGGCCCCACCGCGCACCCAGCTTGAGAAGGCGTTGCGGTTGCGCGAACAGATGATGACTTTCCCCCGCCCGGAAAAACGCAACACGACGCCTTCACCGCTGGTCACGCTGCTGACCAGCCGGTTAAACAATCCGCCACCCTGTTGGCTGGGCACCGAAAGCTCGTAACGCAACTGGCTATCCCAGGCCACCACATGCGCGTTGTCGATAATTACGTCCTTGCCCGGCTCCACATCCAGGATAAAGCCGGAGCCAAACCCGGAGACCGCCAGTTTGCCTTTGCCAGTGGCCTCGCCGACGAAGAAACCGCCGGTCTGGGCGAGCAGCGCGTTGCCGATGTTCTGGGCGCGGACGCGCAGATCCACGCCGTTTTCGGCGGCCACGAACGCCCCGTCGCTGAGCATGTAGCAGGTCGCGCCGACCTCCAGAACCTGAATCGTGCCCGGCAACACCGGCGACAGCAGGCAATCCCCGTCTCCCCGGGTCGCTTCGATGTGCTGCTGGAAAAACGATTCACCGTTGGCGAACCGGCGCATGAGCGCGCTACCCAGGCCGCCGGTCATTTTTCCAGTCAGATCGAGCGTGTCTTCCATCATCACCATCGCGTCGGATTCGCAGTAAATCCGCTCGCCCTTGTTCAATGAGACGTGCAGGAACGGATCGACGTCTCCGGTAATCGTGAATATCGCCATGGTCTCGATCCTGTGAGGTGGGTAAATGGACTCTGGACAGCCGCGTTAACGTGAGTTCCGGAAAAAAGCTTACCTGCTTGGCCGCGAAATGGAACGTAGCCGTTCCCCCTTTAGCAAAGGGGGTGAGGGGGGATTTGAATCCTTGTGGGTTGACGCCGCCGGTCAAATCCCCCCAACCCCCCCTTTTTCAAAGGGGGAGACCAAGCCCGGTTCGATATAACCTTTCAGGAAATCGCCTAAACCTTCACACCCGCACCGCCCACTCCCGACATAGCCACTCGCGCTGGCCGGCCTGCAACGGTCGGGTCACGGTGCGACCGTTGACGGTCGGTTCCAGTTCCCGCGCTTCGGGATGACCGTACAGCACAGACGTGAAAACCACCGTATCGCGCGGATAGTCGCCGGTCTCGGCAATCTCGACCTGCAACCGCTCGCCGTCAATCCCGGCTGCAATTTGGGCGATGCCGTAATTGCCGGACTGGTAGCGCCGGGTGGTCTGATCATCCAGGAAATAGTCGAATCGCGCCGGCCGCTCGCGGCAGAACAGGTGCAGTTCGACGGCGCGCAAATCCATGACGCTGTTTTTTAGCGGCCCCGCGTAATACGGCAACACCGCGCCGTCGCGGGCGAACAGCGGCAGTTCGTCCAGCGCGGCGGCGTACAGGACCAGCCGCCCGCCTTCCATCCACTTGCCCCGGTTCAGGTCGAACCACCCGCCCGGCGGCAGGCGCACCGGCCGCTCCTGCATTTTTACTCCATTGCGGACGATCTCCGGCCCCTGGCCTTCGCCATACAGGATCGGCGCGACCAGCAGCGCATCGCCGACCAGATAGTGATCGTCCAGATCGGTATATTCCGGCCCGGCGTAATGATAAAGCAGCGGACGAATGGGCGTACTGGTTGTGATAGCGGTCGTGGGGAATTGCGCCGTGGCCGAAGCGCATTTCCTCGGTCCGGCTATGGCCGGTGGCGGGATCGTTCATGTCCAGCCAGACCCCGTCCACCGCGCCGTCGCGCAGAAAATCGGCCAGCCAGCCGGCCCACCAGGCGCGGGTCGTCTCCAACGTGAAATCGGGAAACACCGTGTCGCCCGGCCAGACCTTGCCGACGTAATCTCGCCCGCTCGCCGTCTGGCAAAACGCCTGCCGCTCCCGACCGCTGTCATCCGGCGCCTCTGGCTGGATATCGAAGGCGCGCGTCTTTGGGCTCGACCTACACCACTATATGTTGTGGCCTCCACGGGAAATCTCATTGATCCGATTTCAATATTTCAAAATGAAACATCATGAAATTTGACCGTTTAAAATTTGAACTATCTGGCATCTAGCTTTATTCCTTCCTCCGTTCTGTTCCTCATCCGTTCCCAGTACTGGCCGATATCAGCAAGCTATTTTTCCTTGAAAAATCAATAGGCTAATCCTGAAACCCTTTGTAGTAATGACTCCGAATTTCCCTCGGTCGCCTTAAATGAGAGGATGCTACTTACCCTAATGCTTTGGCCTATAATTTGCTTGCATTGGTATGGCTGTCCGCACGATTAGAAATTCATCGAGAATATGTTTAATGGGAGTAATGTGATGGCTGATCAAGCTAATCAACTATATCAACTCTCTGATGTGTTGATAGAAGAATACCGAAAACTTGGCATACCTATCGATTCGCCAGAAAAAGATAAAAATCCTCTTAATCAAATACAGATGCAGGCATTAAAGTATGGACAGGGACTCTCTGCCCTTTGCCTTTCTGGTGGGGGCATTCGCAGTGCCACCTTCAATCTCGGTGTGATTCAAGCGCTGGCAAAATTTGAACTCCTGTCCAAATTTGATTATCTCTCAACCGTTTCCGGCGGAGGCTACATCGGTGGTTGGCTCACTGCTTGGGCGTACCATGAGGAGGGTGGTATCAAGAAAGTGGAAGAGAAACTTGCCCAGAAGCAACCGGAACAAGAAGAACCAGAGCCTGTCCGCCACCTGCGGCAATACACAAACTATATGACCCCTCGTTTGGGCTTACTCTCTGTAGATACCTGGACACTGCTGGCAACATATCTTCGTAATTTGCTTCTGAACTGGCTAGTATTGATCCCAATTCTGCTCGCAGTTTCACTCGTTCCAAGGCTATTCGCCGCAGTGCTGGGACCTAAGGGGGGGATTCTTTCGCAATGTGCAATAATAATTCTGTTTATTCTTGCCACAGTGCTTCTTCTTTGTGGCGTCCTCTATACAAGGCGAGCATTGCCTAGCAGAGGTGGAAATCCAGACTGGGGACAGAAGCAATATATTTACTACTGTCTAGCTCCGATAGGTAGTTCTGTTCTTATTTACACAGCAGTGGCTTGGTATTGGCTGCCCATATTTCTAGATCTTGATGCGGAAATACTAAAACTGCCATACCTGCTATCTTGGCTATCCGTTTTACCGCCGCGCTGGTGTTTATTTGCGTTGGTTGCAATAGCAGTAATACTTTTTTACATGTTTCTTTCAATGATCGAAATGATCATTACATATAAATATAACCAAGCCAAGCAAGCCAACCAGAATGAACAAAACGTCAAGACTGATAATAATGAACAAAATGCCAAACACAAGCGCCTCATTTTTTACAATTTAGTTACTGGGATTTTAGCAGTTTTACTCATCTGGTCGTGGATTAACATCTTCACACCTGTCTTCACACCTGCAAATCCTAGTCCTGAATCTCTTGCTGCATATACATCTTTCGCTGCCCCCTTACTGTGGGCTGTTTTCATTCTGGCAGAGACTTTTTATATTGGCATCTCAAGTTATTTCACCGATGATGAAGATAGAGAATGGTGGGCGCGCTCAGGAGCATGGATATTGCTTGCCATCGTGCTCTGGATAGTCGTCAGCGTACTGGTTATTTACGCGCCACTACTTTTCGCCTTTGATCTCAGCGAGTTTCCTACAGTGGGTGCGGGCGGTCTGCTGGCAGGACTTGTGCCCACTCTGTTCGGTAGTAGCGCAAGTACGCCAGCGAACACCCAGCAACCTCCACTCCGCCAGAAAGGCTGGTGGCCCTTGGTACGTGGAGTTTTGATGGTGAGCTGCGGTATCATGTTCGGGATTACGCTATTTGCTCTGCTCTCATCAGCGGTGGACTGGCTCCTGAAGGGGTTGGGGATCAACACAATAAGCTCGGGTGGAAATTGTCATCTTCAACTATTGCAATCAACTTCACTTGCGCTAATTGGTGAATTGATCATTGCTCTTCTCGTTATTTTTTATAGTGCTGGACGCGTTATCAATGTCAACCACTTTTCACTTCACGCTATGTACCGCAATCGTCTCATCCGTGCCTACTTGGGGGCTTCAAGATATTCACGTAAGCCCAATGGACCTTGCTCGCCAGCAACGGATAAATCGGATGATCAGTCTTCAAAATGTCTACGCAACCCCAATAGCTTTACCGGCTTTGATCCTGCTGATAACTTCCCATTCCATGAAGTGGCATCTAAAATAAAGAAACCGCTGCATGTTATTAACATGGCGCTTAACTTGGTACACGGCAGCCAATTGGCTTGGCAACAAAGAAAAGCCGAATCGTTCACGGTAACACCACTGCACTGCGGCAGTTATTGCACTGGCTACCGGTCGACACAAAAGTACGGCGGCTCAGAAGGTATTAAGCTCGGCACGGCGATGGCAATTTCCGGAGCAGCCTTCACTTCCAATATGGGCTATAGCGCTCCTTTACAGGTTGTGGAATTTTTTAATATATTTCCCGAAATTAGTAAAAATGCGCTATAATATTAACTAATAGCGTCAGAGGAGAACCTAACCATGTCAACTTTAGAGGATATTATCAGTTCACCAGAAAATCTTGAAGTCAAACGGGCATTGGCTGTCAAAATGTTTCTTTTTAATTTTGGTTCTTCGTCGGTTCTTGTGGAGCTAGGCGAAACTGATCATTATCCGTTGCTTAAAGTTGACAAAGTTACGGAATCCGTAACCCATGCGTTTCACTGTTTTGATGGTATTATTAATACCTTCAATGGCACTCGTTGTGAAGCGGTGAGTGAAGTAGTTTAATACATAATCTTTCCAAGCACTCAGCATAGACAAAAAGTCGTTCAGATGCCTGTTTTTCACTTTCTTGGCCTGTTCTATCCATTGGTTCAATTCAATTTCACCTTGCCTTCGAGTCAACCGTTGATTGAAGATTGAACGGAATTTCTCTTTATGTTCGTACAGCAGCTTCAGCTGAGGAGCTAACAGAAAAGCGCGGTCGCGTTTCTTTTT
Organism: Candidatus Contendibacter sp.; assembly: GCA_049290615.1. Taxonomy (GTDB): domain Bacteria; phylum Pseudomonadota; class Gammaproteobacteria; order Competibacterales; family Competibacteraceae; genus Contendibacter. The sequence goes on along the minus strand of JBATNZ010000168.1, from coordinate 1,934 downwards.
CTGATCGTCAGTCAAGTCTTCTGCATTTTTCAGTAGCGCCCATTTCAGACGCTTGAACTCTTCTTGACCTTTAAATTGCCGGCGCAAGCTTTTGCGTTCGTTATCCAACGCTTTATTGAGATAACCGAAAAAGTGAAATCGGTCTACAACCAGAGTGGCATTCGGAAACACCGCTTTGGCCGTATTGAGAAATCCTTGCCACATATCCGAGCAAAAGACTTCAATCTCCCTACACCAGTCAGTCCCTTTGCCCTGAAAGTATTGAATGAGTTTCTCTTGGTCTCGATACTCTAGAATGTCAATAATTTCAACACGTTCCAAATCAACGATCACCGTGGCATAATCCCGATGTCCTTTCTTTATCGCAAATTCATCCATGCCGATGACCCGTACCTTTAACACAGGACGCGCGTCCAATTCATGGCGCGCACCTCGTTGGCAGATTTCATTGACCGTGTGCCAAACAAGATTCTCTTGGGCGCTGATTTTTTGGATCGTGCTGGCTTTACAGCATTCATACACATAGCGTTCGTACCGGCGAGTCATCGTTCGTTTCGGGTCTACGAAGCCGAGCCGTTCGTTGAAATGCTGATGGCAATCTGAACAATAAAATTGTCGCTGCCTTAAGTGAAGGTAAACTTCTTTACCCGTAATCGGTAAATCTCGAAACTGCCGCTCATAGGTCTGGTTAATGACTTGAGTCTTTTTCAGGCACTTCGGACAAAGCGCCTCTTCAAAGATCGAGCTACAGTAAATATGAAGACTTTGATCTTGCCAATCCACTCGATCAACGCGGATTTCTTTAATCCCCAAGATTAACTCGAATACCTCCGCCTCGGTCATCAGAATTTCTCCCCGTCTTTTACTCTATAAACAGCCTCACGATAATCAATGTCACCCAAATGATGCGTATCGCGCTCCGCTCCACAAGAACCGACGAAGAACCAAATTTCATCTCTTCCGCAAAAACACAAACAAACCGGACTTCATCACCGGGGGCAATAGCCAGTTAATCAATAGCATCAAGGCGAATATGGCCCCGTTGTTGAAAAAATACGAAGGCTCCGCCTCGTAGCGGTAGGTGAAGTTGTCAAAAGCATCGGGCGGGAACCAGTTTGCAATAGCGCTTTTGCTGTTCAGCTTGAACACGGTAGGAAATACATCAATGGACTGCCGTTCTGGTTGTACTCGGCGCAGGATGCGCGAATGCTTGGAGTTGTGAATCAGTCCGGTCACCAGCGAGATCAGGCAATACTGGTTGGGAGTGCGGGCGCAGATCCAACCGCCAGGCTTCAGAATGCGCCGTAACTCCTTCGAGACCAACGCCGGGTCTGTGATGTGCTCGAACACGAAATCGCTGACGATGAGATCGAAAGCGCCATCGGCGAACGGCAGCGGTTCATCGGGCCGAATCACGACGGTTTCATCCGCGCCGGGGTTTTGCAATACGACCTCGTCCACGTCGCAGGCAATCACCTTGTTCACCTTGCCCCGCAGGGTCATGAGCTGTTGGCTCATATTGGGTTTTGAGGACATGCTACCGGCTGCACTCAACCACTACCGGCTGCACTCAACCACTACCGGCTGGAAGCCGGTAGGTTGAAATCTAGGCTGGAAGCCGCGAAGCACTCTAAAGAGTGTTCCTCACTCCAACGTGATATTGTTTTCATTGGGCGTAACCAGTCGAGCGCGCCCCCGCTCAGGCGACCAGGCGGAGATGAGCGGATTTGGGTTGGATGGGGATATTTGCGTAGAGGCGCGCGGTTTCGCTTTGGATGTGATGGTTGATGAACGGCTCCCATTCGTTGTTGAGGGCTACACAACGGAGGTTCAACAGGGCCTGGGCGCCGGGGAGAGTCCAGTGCATCCCAGCCCGCTCCATCCGATCCTTGACGACGTGGCGACAGGCCCCTTCAATCACGCCCGAGGCGATC